>JBGSKJ010000122.1:0-10235 GCA_041741275.1 Gallionella sp. | reverse complement strand
GCATGAAGGCCGAAGTGGTTGCATGGGAGCAAGACCGAAACAACAGCTTGAAAAAGATTAACTGGCAATTTACAACTTCGGATGCGCGGACCAAGCTGACGCGTCTTTATCCGAAATTATAATTGTTACATGGTACTAGATATTGCCCTCGGCAAGGCTTCGGTAGACCAGCACTTTCAGCCAAAGCGAGTCAGCAGCGGTTACGTTGCGGAACGCGACGCCGTATTCGAGCATGCTGACCGCGCCTTCCAGGCCGGCTTTCGACGCATGCACATGCTGGACCGTCGCGTTCAGGTTCAGCGTGGTCCCCAGTTCGTCCATCGTGACAGGGAAAGAAAGCCGCAACGCTTTGCCCGCTTCGCCCAGGGTGCGCGGCGAGCGAATGTGCGCGCCATCCGGGCTGAGATTGACCAGGCTGGCGTATTCGAAGGTACCCAGTGTATCGGTCACGGTGACGCCGAGATTGACCTTTGCCCAGGGCGATTTGCGCAGCTTCTGCACGCGCACTTCGGCCGGGTGATCCAGATGCATGTAAGGGACGGGGCTGGTGCACAGGAGCTGGATAGCGGTCTGGAACACATAGATGTTGCTGCCGGTCACCATGCGCACTTCCACCTGTTCCCCGTCCGCCATGATGAGAGGGTATCCGGAGACCATCGGCGTCGTCACCAGTATGCTCATGTTCTTGATGTATCCGACCATGCGGACCGAATAATAGGTTTGCTGGTTCCGGTTCAGCAGGCGGATCTGCACCGGTTCACCCGGCTGCGGCTTGATGCCGACAGGCGGGAAGATACCGAGTGGCGCGCTCTCGTTGAATTCGGTCCAGTCGCCGGTCTCGCGGGTTTGCGTCGGCGCATCCATGTCCAGCAACAGGCCTTCTTCGATCAGGCTCTCGAGCTGCTCGCGGCTTGCCACCATTTCCCCGCGCGCAAACACGATGTAACCGTTGCGGTCATACAACCGCCAGGGCAGCGGCCTGCCAACGGGGATTGCTTCGATAGACACGGACTGGAGGTTCATGGCGGTTCATCCGCTGGGTTAACGGTTACTCGGGTAATATTACCATTCTTACGGCAATAGAAAACTGCCGGATGGCAGAAACATGATTGCGCCGGCGCGCAGTTCCGGGAACTATTGGCATCTTGCCAACCCCAACATGTCAGCAGGCCGGAAATCCCGGCCGGGTGATTTTGGCGGGCGATCCGGACCTGCCACGATTTATAACGAGTCACCGAGAGGTTTAAAGTATCCATCATGCGGATCATCAGGACTATCAAACTATATTTCACCCTTGTTTTGCTGTCATGCGCGAGTCTGGCGCATGCCGGGAATATGCTTTTCAGCGATCATCCGCTGGCCGGCAGGATATGGGATATGAACAGCCGCAGCTACATAGACGAAGCTGAGCTGGTGGCCAGGATCAACAAGGCGGATGTGCTGTTGCTCGGCGAGGTGCATGACAACACGCTGCATCATGAACTCCAGCAGAAACTGCTGAATGCCCGTATCGATTCGGGCGCGCGCCCTGCGTTGATGATGGAGCAGCTCGACGCCGCAAGCCAGCCGGTACTCGATCAGGCATTGGCCGGCAACGATCGTGACGTGGTGATGGGCGATGTCACCGCCATGATCAAGTTCACTGACGCCCAGTTCTACAGCCCGCTGCTGGCCATCGCTGTCGACAACAAGTTGCCGGTCATCGCCGCCAATGTTCCCAACCAGCATTTGCAGCCGGTCATCTGGAAAGGTTACGCTGCTTATGATGCGGACGAGTTGAAGCGTCTGGCCGTGGAAGAGGTGTGGAACGAGAGCCGCCAGAAATTTCTGGTCAATAATATGGGAGGTGCGCACTGCGGCCAGCTCAGGGACGAATTGCGCGAGGGCCTGACCCGCAGCCAGCGGCTGCGCGATGCATTGATGGCCGATAGCACGGTATCCAGCATAGCGCGTGGCGTGGTCGCCATCGTCGGCAGCAGCCACGCCCGCCGCGATATCGGCCTGCCGCTTTATTTTGCCGCGCGTGCCCCGGCGGCAAGCATCGTTTCGATCGGCTTCGTCGAGGTCAGTCCGGGCAGGGCTGACCCCAATGCCTATAGCGCGGATAGTGCCACGGGCGAAGCACCGTTTGACCTGATCTGGTTTACGCCGCGCATGGAACGGGAAGATCCCTGCGCCGATTTCGGCAAGGCCAGGGAATCACGCCGAATGAAACGTGAGTCAGACCCCTATCTGACTGGCGTTCCCGATAAAAAATAATGGGCACCTCTAAAAATCCAAACTCCGTCGCGATGCGGCGTTACTCAAAAAATTTTAACGCTTACATATCATACATATGCGGCGCACTAAAATTTTTCTCGCGCCTTGCCTCGCTTAGGATTTTGAATTTTTAGAGGTGCCCAAATATCTTTACATCACCCGGCCAAGCCACACACATGACTCAGGCCCTGACCCTTGCCTTTCGCGACCTGTTCCAGTTCAGGATATTGTGGATCGTGATCTGGCCGATGCTGGCTGCCATGCTGTCGTGGATGGTTCTGGGTGTGACCTTCTGGGATACCATCTCGGGCTGGATCGCCGGCGGCCTCAACGCCATCGGCATACAAACCTGGCTGGAAGGCGTGGAGCCGCGCTGGGTTGCGAACGCTATCCAGGCTGTGGCGCACCTGATCCTGTTCGTGCCGCTGGTGTTCATCACCGCGCTGTTGATCACCGCTTTTTTTGCGATGCCCGCGCTGATCCGCCTGGTGGCCGAGCGTTACTATCCGCAACTCAAGCGCGAAAACGGCGGCAGCATTTCCGGCAACCTGCTTAACGCCCTGGTTGCTGTCGGAATCTTCAGCGCAATCTGGGTGCTCACGCTGCCGTTGTGGATGATAGGCATAGGCGTGGCGGTTCCATTTGCCGCCGCGGCGTATCTTAACCAGCGCTTGTTTCGCTACGATGCGCTGGCGGAACATGCCAGCCGCGAGGAAATGATTACTATGTTTGCTACCCACCAGCCGGCATGGTGGGGTCTGGGTCTGCTGACCGGCCTGCTTCAATTCTTGCCCTTGCTGAATCTGTTTGCCCCGGTGCTGACGGCGCTGGCCTTCATCCATTTCGGGCTGGCTCGCCTGGCTGGACTGCGGCAACTGCCGTAGCGCGCGGTCGGCACATATCGTGAAGCGCCCCGCTCAGTCGATCAGTGACAGTTCGAACAGGCTGTGTTTCTGCGCCAGTTGACTGGGCAGCTTTTCGCCCATCTTGTCGAACCATTCCTTGTGCAGAGCCAACTCTTGTTTCCAGGCATCCGCATCGACCCGGTTCAGCTTATCGAACTCGGCCTTGCTGATCTCGATTCCGGACCAGTCGATGTCCTCGAAACGCGGCATCCAGCCCAGCGCGGTTTTGTGTGCGGAGACGCGGTTCTTGACGCGATCCACTATCCATTTCAGCACGCGCATGTTGTCGCTGAAACCTGGCCACATGAATTCGCCCTTTTCGTTCATGCGAAACCAGTTCACGCAGAAGATCTTTGGCACGTGCTCGACCACGTGACCCATCTTCAACCAGTGGTTGAAGTAGTCGCCCATGTGGTAGCCGCAGAACGGCAGCATGGCGAAGGGGTCGCGACGCACCACGCCCTGTTCTCCGGATGCGGCGGCGGTGGTCTCGGAACCGAGTGTGGAGGCCATGTAGACACCGAAGTTCCAGTTGAGCGCCTCGTAGACCAGCGGCACCGTGGTGGCGCGCCGGCCACCGAAGATAAAGGCGGAAATCGGCACACCTTCCGGGCTTTCCCAGTTCGGGTCGATGGACGGGCACTGGCTCGCCGGCGCGGTGAAGCGGGAATTGGCGTGGGCCGCCTTGCGGCCGGCCTTGCCGTCCGCCGGAGTCCAGTCCCTGCCTTGCCAGTCGATCAGGTGGGCGGGAGCTTCCCTGGTCATGCCTTCCCACCAGACATCGCCGTCGTCGGTCAGGGCGACGTTGGTGAAAATGATGTTTTCCTTGAGGGTTTCCAGGGCGTTGTAATTGGTTTTTTCGGAGGTGCCCGGAGCAACGCCGAAGAATCCCGCCTCCGGGTTGATGGCGTAGAACCGGCCGTCCTTGCCGGGTTTGATCCAGGCGATATCGTCGCCCACCGTGGTGATCTTCCAGCCGCCGAAACTTTTCGGCGGAACCAGCATGGCGAGATTGGTTTTGCCGCAGGCGGAGGGGAAAGCCGCAGCGACATAGACCTTTTCGCCGGCGGGGGACTCGATGCCGAGGATCAGCATGTGTTCGGCCAGCCAGCCCTCGTCGCGCGCCATGGTCGAGGCGATGCGCAGCGCGAAGCACTTTTTGCCGAGCAGGGCGTTGCCGCCGTAGCCGGAGCCGTAGGACCAGATCTCGCGGGTTTCCGGGAAATGCACGATGTACTTGACGGTCGGGTTGCAGGGCCACTTGACGTCCTGTTCGCCCGGTTGCAGGGGCGCGCCAACGCTGTGCAGGCAGGGCACGAATTCACCGTCCGTGCCCAGCGCATCGAGCACCGCACGGCCCATGCGCGTCATGATGCGCATGTTGACCGCCACGTAGGGCGAGTCGGTGATCTCGACGCCGATGTGGGCGATGGGCGAGCCGAGCGGCCCCATGCTGAACGGAATCACATACAGGGCGCGGCCGCGCATCGAGCCCTTGAACAGGCCGGTGAGCGTCTCACGCATCACCTTTGGGTCTTCCCAGTTGTTGGTCGGGCCGGCGTCATCCCGGTGCGTGGAGCAGATGTAGGTGCGATCTTCCACCCGGGCTACATCGGAAGGATCGGAGCAGGCCAGGAAGGAATTGGGGCGCCTAACCGGGTTGAGCTTGACGAAGGTGCCGGAGGCAACCATTTCGGCGCACAGGCGGTCGTATTCTTGCTGTGATCCGTCGCACCAGACGATGCGGTCGGGTTCGGTCAGGGCGGCGATCTTGGCGACCCATGCCTTGAGCTTTGCATGCCTGACGCAATCGGGTGCTGCAATGTCGATATTCATCAATCGAATCTCCGGGACATTATGAATAACTTGCCATAGATCACGCTATACGGGGGCAGCTCGATATGGGGGCGGCAACGCCGGGTTGGCAGAGACAGCACCCGACCGGCATGCAGCATTGTAACGGGGTTGCCATTTTGTGACCATAGTCGCCGTTCCGCTATTGCGACGCGGGCCGGGCAGTTGGAAAGTCGGCGCAGGGTGACCCGATTAATGGTTACAATCAGGGCATCTACCGTGTCCTGGTGATTCCAAAGTGCCCGTCCAAAACCTGTCTCCCGCCGATCTTCGCCTCACCATCGCTGCCGATACGCTGGGCTATTCGGATACTTCCGAATTGCTGGAATATCCGCTGCCATGGATCGGGCAGCAGCGCGCAGAACAGGCTGCCCGGTTTGGTCTGGGGATGGATCAGCCCGACTATAACCTGTTCGTGCTGGGCGAGGTCGGCAGCGGGCGTTCGTCGCTGCTGCGTCACGCGATGCTGGCTGCTGCGGGAAACCGCTTGGCACCGCCGGACTTGTGCTATCTGCACAACTTCGATGCGCCGGAAAGACCGCGCGCGCTGCGCCTGCCGGCCGGTCAGGGTCGCTTGCTGCGCCAACTCATGGCGAACATGACGAAAGCGCTGGAGTCGGAAATCCGGCAACGGCTGGACAGCCAGGATTTCAAGAGCGAGAGCGAACGCATCGAGAAGACCTACAAGACGGAAGAGGCCAAAGCCTATTCCGGGCTCGAGGCATTCGCCGAAGCGCGCAGTTTCACGATGCACCGCGAGACCGGCCACATCCTGTTCACGTTGCTGGGAAAAAAAGGGCGCGCCTATACCGAGGACGAGGTGCTTGCCTTGCCCAGGGAACGCCGCGCCGAGTTCGAACGATACGAGCAGGAACTGCGCGCGGAGATCAGCCGTTACTTTGAAATGATCCGGCCGGTGGAGCGGGTCATGTACGAGGCGCTGGCGGCATTGCGGCGCCGGGTGGTGAAGCCGATGCTGGATCACGATTTGCAGGAGATCCGTGTCGGGTTGAAGAAGCAGATCAAGGACTCGGTGAAGCTCGCTGCCTATCTGGCACGGGTTGGGCAGGACGTGCTCGACAATCTGGAGTTGTTCAAGGTTTCCGATACCGATGAGGAGATACGGCGCGAGGCATTGACCAGGTTGTTGTCACGCTACCGGGTCAATCTGGTGGTGGACAATGACGGCCTGAACGGCGCGCCGGTGATCATCGAGGACAATCCACTGTTCCGTTCGCTGTTCGGCAGCATCGAATACCAGTCCGGAAACGATGTGCTGGTGACCGATTTTTCGCGGATTCGCGCCGGCAGTCTGCACCGGGCGCACGGCGGTTTCCTGATGCTGCATCTGCGCGACCTGCTGGCCGACCCGCTGGTGTGGGAAAAGCTGCGGCGTTTTCTGCGCAGCGGCCGGTTGCAGATCGAGGAGCCGGGCACCGCGTTTGCGCCGATCGCGGCTGTCTCTCTTGAACCCGAGGCGGTGGATGTCGATGCCAAGATCATCATGATCGGTTCGCGCGAACAGTATTATGAATTGCAGGAAGAGGACCCGGAGTTCGCGCGGCGTTTTCGCGTCAAGGTGGATTTTGCCGAAAGCTTTTTGTCCGATGCCGGGACGCTCCGTGATTCGGCTATCTTTGTCGCCCACACCTGCCGCAATCTGGGCTTGCCGCATTTTTCCGCCGTCGCGGTCGGGCGCCTGCTTGAGGAGGGGCATAGAGAGGTGGACGACCAATCGCGCCAGAGCGCGATCTTCGCCCGCACCGAGGCACTGGTGATGGAAAGCGCCACGCTGTGCCGCGCGCGTGCCGGTCGTCTGGTCGAGGCACAGGATGTCGAGGTGGCGCTTGCTGCGCGCAACCTGCGGCACGATTATCCCGACCGGCGTCTGCAGGAATCCGTCGCCGAAGGCGATGTGCTGATCACCTTGCAGGGCGAAAGAACGGGACAACTCAACGGCCTGACCCAGATTGACCTGGGGGATTACCGGTTCGGTTTTCCGGTGCGGATTTCGGCGCGCACCTTTGCCGGCGACGACGGCCTGCTCAACATCGAGCGCGAGGTGAAGATGTCGGGACCTATCCACGACAAGGGCGTGCTGATCCTGCACAACTACCTGTCCGCGCTGTTTGCCCATATCACACCGCTCTCGCTCAATGCATCCATCGCGTTCGAGCAGGAATATCAGGGTGTCGAGGGAGACTCCGCTTCGTGCGCCGAACTTTATATACTGCTCTCGTCGCTGTCGGGCCTGCCGCTCAGGCAGGGTATCGCGGTCACCGGTGCGGTCAACCAGCACGGCGAGATGTTGCCGGTGGGCGGGATCAACGAAAAGATCGAGGGTTATTTCCGCATCTGCTCAACGGCCGGACTGGACGGCAGCCACGGTGTGCTGATCCCGGATCGCAACCGCCGCCACCTGATGCTGGAGCGCAATGTCGTCGAGGCGGTCGCGCGGGGGTTGTTCCATATCTATACGGCGGATCATGTCAGTGCGGGCATGGAGCTGCTGACCGGATATCCGTTCGGCAACGCGGACGAAGCGGGGAGTTATCCGCCGGGCAGCGTGCTGGGCGAAGCGCAGAGAACCTTGCTGGCCTACCGCCGCGCCGCGCAGATGACGGAACACCCGAAGTCAGCGCGCAAGCATCTGGGCTGATATTTTCATCATGCGATCACGGGCAGCCGGTCGAGCGCGGCCTGGATGGCTTCTTCCGGAAGAGCAAAATCTTCCAGCTTGCCGCTCAAATAGCTGTCGTAGGCGCCCATGTCGAAATGGCCGTGGCCGGACAGGTTGAAGAACAGCGTCTTTTTTTCACCGCTGGCCTTGCAGCGCATCGCCTCGTCGATGCAGGCGGCGATGGCGTGGTTGGATTCCGGCGCGGGGATGATGCCTTCGGCGCGGGCGAAGGCGACACCGGCCTTGAAGGTGGCGAGTTGCGGCACCGCCACCGCCTCGATCAACTTTTCGTTGTAGAGCTGCGACACCAGCGCCGAATCGCCGTGGTAGCGCAAGCCGCCGGCGTGGATGCCGGGCGGCATGAAATCGTGGCCAAGGGTGTACATCAGCATCATCGGGGTGAGCTTGGCGGTGTCTCCGAAATCATAGGCGTAGTGGCCGCGCGTCAGGGTCGGGCAGGAAGTCGGTTCGACCGCCACCATCCGCACCTTCTTGCCCGCCGCCTTGTCGGCGAAGAACGGGAACGCCGCGCCGCCGAAATTCGATCCGCCGCCGCAGGGGGCGAAGATCATGTCCGGATAATCGCCGACCTTCTCGAACTGCTTCCTGGCTTCCAGCCCGATCACGGTCTGGTGCAGCAGCACGTGGTTGATCACCGAGCCCAGCGCATAATTGGTGTCGGCGTGCGTGGCGGCGTCTTCCACCGCTTCGGAGATCGCCAGTCCGAGCGAACCCTGGTTGTCCGGATCTGCCGCCAGCGCGGCGCGTCCGGTATTGGTTTCCATGCTGGGGCTGGCGAACACTTCCCCGCCCCAGGTTTGCATCATCGAGCGGCGGTAGGGTTTCTGGTTGTAGCTTACCCTGACCATGTACACCCGCACTTCCAGCCCGAACATCTGGCCCGCCAGCGACATCGCACAACCCCATTGCCCGGCGCCGGTTTCGGTGGCGATGCGCTTGATGCCCGCCTCCTTGTTGTAATAGGCCTGGGCGATGGCGGTATTGGGCTTGTGCGAACCCGCCGGGGAGACGCCTTCGTATTTGTAGTAGATCTTCGCCGGTGTGCCGAGCGCCGCTTCCAGCCGGTGCGCGCGGAACATCGGTGAGGGACGCCACAATTGATAGATCTCGCGCACCTTCTCCGGGATCTTGATCCAGCGCTCGGCGGACATTTCCTGCTCGATCAGGCTCATCGGAAAGATGGCGGTGAGCGCATCCGGCCCGATCGGCTTGCCGTCCGGCCCCAGCGGCGGCGCGGGCGGATTGGGCATATCGGCAACGATGTTGTACCAGTGGGTGGGGATTTCAGATTCGTCCAGCAGGATTTTGGTTTGGGACATGTGATCCTCGCGAGCCAGGTTTGATGGAAGATAAACAATTTATAGGTAGCATCATCGCATGATGTTGATACAAGTCAATTCCGCATCAAGTAATGCGGGGCGCACCGCGAAACAGTTCAGTGGGGGCGGACCACGGTTATTGCCGGCCCGGCTATATGCCGCGTATGAAGCCCTTGCCAGAGGCCGGCGCGGGCATACACAATGCACCCTATGCTGCTTGAATGGAAAGGGGGCGCAGGGTGAGTTCAGCTAAGCACCGCGAGTATCGCAAGGCGGCTACCCGCGCCGGTCTGCACTATGTCACCGACGGCTTTTCCGGCATCAGCCGGCGCCGTTCCGGCAGGGGGTGGAGCTACTTTGATCCGGACGGCGCGCTCATCAGGGACGCGGCCGCGCGCCAGCGGCTCAACGCGCTGGCTATCCCGCCCGCGTGGACCAACGTCTGGATCTGCCCCGATCCCGATGGCCACATCCAGGTGACGGCGCGCGATGCGCGCGGCCGCAAGCAGTATCGCTACCATCCTTCTTACCGCGCGGCGCGCGACCAATCAAAGTTTTGCCGTATGCTCGAATTCAGCGAGATACTGCCTGTGTTGCGCGAGCGCGTGGAACGGGATCTGCGCGCCGGCGAACTGACCAGGCGGCAACTGCTCGCCACAGTGGTGCGGTTGCTGGACAGGACGCTGATCCGGGTCGGCAATGACGAATACGCGCGCGAGAATCATTCCTACGGATTGACGACGCTACGCAGCAAACATATTCGGGTCACCGGGACGCTGTTGCGTTTCAGTTTCCGCGGCAAGAGCGGAGTAGAGCACTCGGTGGCGATCGACGACCCGCGGCTCGCCCGCATCGTGCAGCGTTGCCAGGACACGCACGGGCAGGAAATATTCCAGTATCTCGATACGTTCGGCAAGCGCAAGCCGATCTTGTCCGACGACGTGAACGACTATCTGAGGGAAGTCAGCGGACGAGACATCACGGCCAAGGATTTTCGCACCTGGGGCGGCACCATGGTGGCCGCCGTGGAGTTGCGGGCGATGGGGCCTGCAACCAGCAGCAGCGAGGCGGACCGCAATATCGTGCGGGCGCTCGACGCGGTGGCGGATCGGCTCGGCAATACGCGCGCCGTGTGCCGCAAGTACTACGTGCACCCCGCGCTGCTGGATGCCTATCACCTGGGCCTGACGGCACCCG
>JBGSKJ010000121.1:0-2053 GCA_041741275.1 Gallionella sp. | reverse complement strand
GTTGCGCGTGCTGCAGGGCGCGGCGATCGGCGGCGAGGTACCCGGTGCCTGGGTGTTCGTCTCCGAACATGTGCCGCCGCGCCATGCCGGCTTCGCCTGCGGCACGCTGACCGCCGGGTTGACCGCCGGCATCCTGCTCGGTTCGCTGGTGGCGACCGCGGTCAACAAACTTTACGCACCCGCCGAATTGCTCACGGAAGGCTGGCGCGTGCCGTTCATACTCGGCGGGATATTTGGTCTGGTGGCGGTGTGGTTGCGCCAATGGCTGCATGAAACGCCGGTGTTCAGGGAGATGCAGGCGCGGCAAGCATTGGCTGACGAGTTGCCGTTGAAGACGGTGATACGCGAACATCGTCCCGCCGTGATCCTGACCATGCTGATGACCTGGCTGCTGTCCGCCGCGATCGTGGTGATGATATTGATGACTCCGACGCTGGTGCAGAAACTCTATGCCATTCCTGCCGCTGTCGCCTTGCAGGCGAACAGCATTGCGACATTATTTTTAAGTCTGGGCTGTGTGGTATTCGGCGCGCTGGCTGATCGTTATGGCGCGGGGCGGGTGCTGATGGCAGGTTGTGCGATGCTGGGCATCACCTCGGCGCTGTTTTACCAGCAGATGTCGGTCGCCCCGCAAAACATCAATGGCTTGTATGCCTTGTGCGGATTCTTTGTCGGCGTGATCGGTGTGGTGCCGAGTGTCGCCGTCAAAGCGTTCCCGCCGGCGGTGCGGTTTTCCGGACTGTCGTTTTCCTACAATGTCGCCTATGCGGTGTTCGGCGGACTTACGCCGGTGGTGGTGAGCATGCTGCTGCCGCTCGATCCTTTGGCTCCCGCTCATTATGTGGTGGTGTTGAGCGCGGTGGGCATGCTGATCGGGGTGCATCTGTGGCGGCGCGGCTAGGGCGCCGTGCTCCCGGGTCGTTTTATGCGACAATGCGCGCCGTGAAAATTTGTGTGCCCGGCGAACTTGTCAAGTTGCATGGCGCGTCCCCACTAACCAGGATAGATCGTGTTTATAGAAACCCTCAGGCAGTTGCTCGCATCGGACATGGCCGCGGTGGATCAGGTGATACGCACGCGGCTGCACTCGGAAGTGGCGCTGATCAACCAGGTCGGCGAATACATCGTCAACAGCGGCGGCAAGCGGCTGCGTCCGGCGCTGGTGGTGCTGTCCGCCGAGGCCTTCGCTTATCAGGGCAAGCGGCATCACGAACTGGCGGCGGTGGTGGAGTTCATCCATACCGCGACGCTGCTGCACGATGATGTGGTGGATGAGTCCGCATTGCGTCGCGGCCGGGCCAGCGCCAGCGCGCTGTTCGGCAATTCCGCCAGCGTGCTGGTCGGCGATTTCCTGTACTCGCGCGCCTTCCAGATGATGGTCGAAGTGGGCGAGATGCGCGTGATGCAGACGCTGGCCGACGCCACCAACACCATTGCCGAGGGCGAGGTGCTGCAACTGCTCAACTGCCACGATGCCGATGTCGATATCGCCAACTACATGCGCGTCATCCATTGCAAGACCGCCAAACTGTTCGAGGCGGCGATGCGCCTTGGCGCTATCCTGGGCGGTGCATCCGCCGCGGAAGAACAGGCGGCGGCCAGCTATGGCATGCACCTCGGCACGGCCTTTCAACTGGTGGATGACGTGCTGGATTATTCCGCCGACGAGCAGCAGACCGGCAAGCATCTCGGCGACGACCTCGCCGAAGGCAAGCCCACCCTGCCGCTGATCTATGCGATGCAGCACGGCACCCCCGAACAGTCTGCCGTGGTGCGCGGCGCGATCGAGCAGGGCGACGTGGGGGGGTTCGCCGAAGTGCTGCAGATCATCCATGCTACCGGCGCGCTGGAATTCACCCGCCGGCAAGCGCTGCACGAGGCGGAGGCGGCCTGTGTCGCGATTGCCGATCTGTCTGATACAGAATACCGGCGATGTCTGCTAGAATTGGCGCACTTTGCCGCGACACGGCAATTTTAAAACTCAGATAGTCGATGGACCGTTCCTTCCCCCTTGCAGGGGGAAGGTTTAGGATGGGGGTAGAGCGGTAGAACA
>JBGSKJ010000120.1:0-29985 GCA_041741275.1 Gallionella sp. | reverse complement strand
CGCGACGGCATCTGTTGCGACTTCCGCAGGGAAGGTGCGTCTGATGAACGGGAAATCGACCGGTACGGCCGACGAAATGGCCCTTGCCAGGGCCGTTTATGGTTATTTCGAATATCCAAAGCAAAATGTGTGGGTGTCGTTCTCATTTTCTGCTACTTATTCAGACCTTCCTTAGTTATTTTCTGTTTCATGGTGTTCTGTCCTTATCAATAATTCAAGGAAATCTGCTTCAGTCAATACGGCAACGCCCAACTCGACAGCCTTGTCCAGCTTGCTGCCGGCTTCAACTCCCGCCACGACGAAATCAGTCTTCTTTGAAACGCTGCCGCTTACTTTGGCACCCATCGATTCTAACCGTTCTTTGGCTTCGTCGCGTCCCATAGCTGCAAGGGTGCCGGTCAGAACAAAGGTTTTTCCGGCCAATGGCAGCGATAGTGCGTTAATGCCTTCGAATTCCTCCAATACCATGCCGCATCGTTGCGGATCGATCAGATCCTCTATCACCTGGATATTGTGCGGCTCGCGGAAAAATTCAAACACGCTTTGTGCAACGACCGGACCGACATCGGGGACCAGCTGTAACTGTTCTGCACTGGCCTCCCGAATTTTATCCAGCTTGCCAAAGTGTTTCACCAGTTCCTTGGCGGTGGTTTCACCGACATTGCGTATACCCAATGCAAAGATGAACTTTGCCAGAGGCTTTTGCCTGCTTCGCTGTAATGCCTCCACGAGGTTCCTGGCGCTTTTTTCCGCCATGCGTTCCAGTGATGCCAGTGTTTCCACATCCAGCCTGTACAGGTCGGGCAGTGAGTGTATGATTTTTTCGTCCACCAACTGGTCGACCAGCTTGTCACCCAGGCCCTCGATGTCCATTGCACGCCTTCCGGCGAAATGCAGGATGGCTTGCTTGCGCTGTGCAGGGCAGAACAGCCCCCCCGAGCAGCGCGCATCCGCTTCACCCTCCTCACGGACTACGTGACTGCCGCATACCGGGCAACTCGTCGGCATTACAAATGGTTGGGCGCCTGCGGGACGGCGATCGGGCAACACGCCGACCACCTCCGGGATGACATCACCGGCACGGCGCACGATCACCGTATCGCCGATGTGCACATCCTTGCGTCGTATCTCTCCCTCGTTGTGCAGTGTGGCATTGCTCACGGTGGTTCCGCCAACGAACACCGGCTCCAGTTTGGCGACGGGAGTGAGTCTTCCGGTACGTCCGACCTGGATCTCTATGTCGCGCAAGATGGTAAGTTGTTCTTCGGCGGGATATTTGTGGGCTACTGCCCAGCGGGGTTCCCGTGTGATAAAACCGAGCTCTTCCTGCAAAGCTCGATCGTTGACTTTGTAGACCACCCCATCGATATCGAACGGGATTGCGTCCCGTTTTGCCGCAACCTGCCGGTGAAATACTGTCAGGCCATCGGCACCGCTAACTACCGTGCGTTCAGCGCATACTGGCAGGCCCATTTCCGAAAGTGCATCCAGCATTGCGCTGTGGGTCGGAGGAATATTCCACCCTTTAACCTCTCCCAAGCCGTAGGCGAAGAATGACAACATGCGTTTTGCGGCGAGAGCCGGATCAAGCTGGCGGATGCCCCCCGCAGCACCGTTACGTGGATTTACCAGGGTTGGCAAGTCCTTGGCTCGTTGCTTTTCGTTGTAGCGCTCGAAATCAGGACGCGACATATATGCTTCACCACGAACTTCCAGCACTGCCGGGGAGCAATTCCTGAGCCGTAACGGGATCTGGTGAATTGTACGGATATTCTGTGTGACATCCTCGCCAGTCTCACCATCGCCGCGCGTCGCCGCCTGAACCAGTAACCCGTTTTCGTAACGGAGGTTGATGGCAAGACCGTCGAACTTGAGTTCGCAGGCGTATTCGACAGGCGCATCGGCTTCGGTCAACCCGAGTTCTTTCCTTACACGCACGTTGAAGGCAAGGGCGCCGCTTGCGTTAGTGTCCGTCTCGGTGTGTATGGAAAGCATGGGGACGGCGTGAAGCACCGGTGTGAAACCGTCCAGCATCTTGCCGCCAACGCGTTGAGTGGGAGAATCCGGGGTGAAAAATTCCGGATGCTGCGCTTCGAGAGTCAGCAGTTCACGGAACAATTTGTCGTATTCCGCATCGGGAAGGGTGGGGACGTCCAGCACATAATAAGCATGATCAAGCCGCTCGATCTCTGCACGCAATTGCCTGATGCGTGTGGCGATATCCATCAGGAAAAAAGACGGTGGGCCTGCGGGCTCCCCGGTGTGATCCCGTATTCGATCATCCTTGTTTCAATCTCGGCGATACGTGTGCGTATCATGGCCAGCCCGCTATCGCTGAGAGGCTTGTTATGATCGTCGACAAGGTTGACCTGCAGACTCCTGGCGAGACCGTGGGCTACCTGCATCAACTGGTCGAATTTTTCGGTGGGATCGGACACCTTGGGTACATCGAGCAGCAGGGTTATACCTGCGGTACCGCTGGTTGCCAGCAGGTGATGCTGAAAGGGCTTGGCATCCCGGTTGGTCAGGCTGAACAGGCTATGCCCCATTCCGTCCAGCTGATGGAACGCACCGTCTGCTTCCAGCGTCATTCCCAACAAAGTGGCGGATTGGGCGACCCTGGAGCCAAGCAACAAACGTTTCCCGGGCGGTATCAGATTGACCCCGACCATTTGATCGACGCTTGCGCAGAAAGCATCCAGATCGATGGCGCGACGCTGGGTCTCGTCTATGTCGGGAATGGTGGTATCCGCATCGAGATTCTGCGCGATGCCCGAAACAATATCCCGGAAATCGGCCAGTTTGGCCGCGCTGATCGGTCCGCCCCTGTCCACCAGTTGCAGGGCGATACGGAAGCGATCATAAAGCGTTTGGCTCTCCGCTATCACGCGCTCCCATTGTTTGGATGACAAAGCCATTCCGCAGACGTGCACCGGTTTCCCGAAATCGAACTTGCGTTGCCACAGCCCGTTCAGTGCGGAAGCATTACTTGGGGTGCCCGTTTGCAGCTCAATGATGAAATCATCGCGGCTATTCAGGATCGAACAAGTTTCGTTGAGCAATGAGCCGGCAGGATCGGAGGGGGATGCATCGTCCGTGCTGACTTCCGTATCTGAAGCGGCACTATCGCTGTTCCGATCAGGTGCTGAATCATTGTATAGCGCGTCGGCCTGGATAGGCCTGAAGGCGACGCCGAATCTTCGCTGGTATTGCTTTTGTTTCCACCAGCTGAAGGCGTAAAGAACAATGATCGCCCCGATGCCAATTATCAACAAAGCAATTTGCAATTCACTCATAGAAAAATCATCAATGTCCGGTATGTAGGCGCGAATTATCTCATGCTCTGGGTGTAAACATGAATCCTGGATTTGTCAGTTGAATGATTCCAGATCGGGACGCGTGCGTTTCACTTGCTATGCCAGCGGCAATTCCTTGTTGCCCATGCCGATGACGGAAACTTCATCGAGTGCCTTGAGGAAAGTCGGTTCTTCATGCAATTTCGCCAGCGATTCGGGATGGGCTTTGCCGCGCATCTGGGCGAGTCGGGCCTTGCTGGTTGCCGGCATCTCCCAGTGCAGTCCCTGCAGCAATTCGTCTGCCGATTCGGGTTTGTTGCATACCAGTACCATGTCGCATCCGGCTTGCAGCGCGGCTTCCGCGCGTTGCACGATATTGCCGGCGAAGCTGGCGCCTTCCATGCTCAGGTCGTCGCTGAAGATGCAACCTTCAAACCCGAGTTCGCCACGCAGCACATTTTTTAGCCAGACCGGCGAGAAGCCGGCAGGGCGGCTATCCACTCTGGGATAGATCACATGCGCCGGCATCACTGCGGTCAGGCCGTAATCTATCATTTGCCGGAACGGGATCAGGTCGGCCATTTCAATGTCTACGAACTCGCGCTCGTCGACGGGAATGTCCAGATGGGAATCGGCCTGAACGTAACCATGTCCCGGGAAATGCTTGCCGACAGTGGGCATGCCGCCGTGCTTGAGTCCGATCAACAGACTGTGTGCCAATTCCGCGATGGCCTGGGGCTCGCTGTGAAAGGCCCGGTCACCGATCACGCTGCTTAGACCGTAATCCATGTCCAGAACCGGCGTGAAACTGAAGTCCACACCACAGGCACGCAATTCTGCGGCCAGCACATAGCCGGCCTGTTGCGCAAGATGGCGCGCGCGTTGCGGGTGGGCGTCCCAGATCTTGCCAAGCTCAGCCATCGGCGGGATTTTGGTGAAACCATCGCGAAACCGCTGAACCCGCCCGCCCTCGTGATCTACCGCGACCAACAGGGGGGGGGAACGTAGCGCATGTATTGCCACAGTGAGTTGGGCAAGTTGGCCGGGGGACTCATAGTTGCGTGCGAACAGGATCACGCCCCCCACAGAAGGGTGGCCCAGACGGGCTTCGTCTTCCGGGGTCAACTTTGTTCCGGCAACATCCAGCATCACGGGACCCAAACCCATAATCACTCTCTTTCGGTTAGATACAATCGCTTCGATGCCCGATTGCGAGCGGGATTATACGGTGATTGCCCGAAAAATCCGCATGTTTGCTGATGTTCAGACAGTCTACTGTTGACCAATCGACTGAATGCTGGGACACTTGGGCCAGTCGTTAAGCACGACACACTTCTTGTCGCCCTCAGCCCGGTTTGGCGACCGCCTTGGAAATTCAATCAATCTTACAGGACTACACAATTGGCCAAACCAAATTATCAGTTTGAAAAACGTCAGAAAGAAATCGCAAAGAAAAAGAAGAAAGAAGAGAAGTTAAGAGATAAGGCTGCCAAAAAAGATCCCGGCTCAGCAGAGCCGGAAGATCAAGCCGATTCCGTTCAATCTGTTTAAGCGCTTTCCAATACTACAAACGCGACTATCATGTTGCGCTCATCGCTGATGGATAGATGATGCCCGTTTATCCCCAGTTGCAGGAGATGGGCGCGCAGAGTCTCATCGAATAGCAACACAGGTTTGCCGAGAGTGTCGTGCGTGATGGTGATGCGACGCAGGCTGACCGGCTCCAGCAGTCCGCTACCGACCGCTTTTGAGAGCGCCTCCTTTGCGGCAAACCGCTTGGCCAGAAAACGTGCCGGACTTTTATGGGACCTGAACTCTTCCAGTTCGGGTTTGCTCAGGATGCGGGTGGCGAAACGTTCGCCATAATGCGCGTACATCTTTTCGATACGCGCATATTCGACGATGTCGGTGCCTATGCCGAATATCATCCGTCATTCCCGCGAAGGCGGGAATCCAGCAGTTAACAAAGCCTTCATGTTTTTTACCGCCCGCTCCAGGCCGATAAATAGTGCTTCGGAGACGATGGCATGGCCGATGTTGAGTTCCGTGATGTGCGGGATCGCCAGAATGGGGCGAACGTTATGGTAATGAAGGCCATGTCCGGCATTCACTTGCAGCCCCAGACGGTGGGCATGCAAAGCAGCGTGGTGGATGCGTGCCAGTTCCTTTTCCCGTTCGGGCAGGTTGTCGGCATCGGCATATTTCCCGGTGTGGATCTCGATCACCGGTGCGCCCGCAGCCTTGGCCGCATCCAGTTGTTTTTCGTCGGGGTCGATGAATAATGAAACGCGGATGCCGGCTTCAGTACAACGTTGGGTCGCCTGATTCACCTGGTCGAAATACTTGACCACATCCAGCCCGCCCTCGGTAGTCAGCTCCTCGCGTCGCTCGGGCACCAGGCAGATGTCGTGTGGCTTGATCCGCAGTGCGTTGGCGATCATTTCATCAGTCACGGCACATTCGAGGTTCATGCGCGTCTGCAGCATGCCGCGCACTATCACTACATCGGCATCCTGGATATGGCGCCGGTCTTCGCGCAGGTGCAGGGTGATGGCATCCGCCCCTGCTTCCTCGCAGATCAGTGCTGCGCGTACCAGATTGGGATAGCGTGCGCCGCGTGCCTGACGCAGCGTCGCAACATGGTCTATATTGAGTCCGAGCTTAATCATATTTTTTGCAGATCCTTAATCAGTTCCCGTGTGTGTAATGTCTTGCCGCCCAGATAATGGTTCATCAGGATGCGCATCAATTGTTTGCTTTGTTGTGCCGTTTGCGGGTCAGCGTAGTCATCCGCAGCCATATCCAGCAACGTCTTGCCAGATACCGGCAGTCCGGTGTGAGGATTACCGTCATCCGGCACGGCACCGTGCTCCACGGCGTAACGATAGCAGAGTTCGGCTTGTACCGCCTTAGCGCTACCGGCCTCGAGTTCCAGCGTCAGCGCGTAGCCCAGTTCCTGCAACAGGTGTTTTTCAAAACAGCGCAGCGTGGCGGCATGATCGGTTTCGTGCGCCAATCTGTGCAGTGTGGCGCGGTAGTAGTCGAACAGTTGCTCGTGAGGATCGTCACGCGCCAAAAGGTTGACGATCAGCTCGTTCAGGTAAAAGCCGCACATCAACGCCTTGCCTTGCAGGTAGGGTTGTCCGCCTTGCCTTTCCGCGCTGTGTAGCGTGCGCACTTCGCCCTTGCCGAACCAGGAGAGCAACAGCGGCTGAAAGTTCATCAGCAGTCCGCGCAGGGCTGAGCGGGGACGGCGTGCACCTCGTGCCACGATAGCCAGACGGCCGTGATTGCGGCTGAACACATCGAGGATCAGGCTGGTTTCGCGGAACGGGTAACTGTGTATCACAAATGCCAATTCGTCCTGCTGTCTATTGCGGGTTGCTGCGCTCATCTTGATTCGTAAATGTTCGTCGCTGGAAATGCGAGGGGAATAGTTGGTTGATAATTCGGATTATACGGGGAAGGGTAGGGGCGGGATGAGTGCCTCTCATAAAAAAACAGGGCGGAATCTCCGCCCTGTTTATCACTCAAAAGCTCTTTTAAAGCAACGGCACGATCATCAGCGCGACGATGTTGATGATCTTGATCAGGGGGTTCACAGCCGGACCGGCAGTGTCCTTGTAAGGGTCGCCCACGGTGTCGCCTGTCACTGCGGCCTTGTGTGCTTCCGAACCCTTGCCGCCGAAGTTACCCTCCTCGATGTACTTCTTGGCGTTATCCCATGCGCCGCCGCCGGTGGTCATCGAGATCGCGACGAAGATGCCGGTGATGATGGTGCCTACCAGCACTCCACCCAAAGCCTGTGCGCCCAGCACCAGGCCAACGATCAGCGGCACCGCAACCGGCAACAGGGAAGGGACGATCATTTCGCGAATGGCGGCTTTGGTCAGCATGTCCACGCAGGTACCGTATTCCGGTTTGCCGGTGCCTTCCATGATGCCGGGGATTTCCTTGAACTGGCGTCGCACTTCAACCACCACCGAACCGGCAGCGCGTCCAACTGCCTCCATGCCCATCGCGGCAAAGAGGTAGGGCACCATGCCGCCGATGAACAGGCCGATGATGACCATATGGTTGGACAGGTCGAAGGTCGTGACCACGCCCACCATCTTGGCCTGCAGCGCATGGGTGTAGTCGGCGAACAACACCAGCGCGGCGAGACCGGCGGAGCCGATCGCATAGCCTTTGGTGACGGCCTTGGTGGTGTTGCCCACAGCGTCGAGCGCGTCGGTGATCTTGCGCACGTCAGGCGGCAACTTGGACATTTCGGCGATGCCGCCGGCGTTGTCGGTGATCGGGCCGTAGGCATCGAGTGCCACGATGATACCGGCCATGGACAACATCGAGGTCGCGGCGATGGCGATGCCATACAGCCCGCCCAGAGCGTAGGCACCCCAGATCGCCAGGCACACGACCAGCACCGGAGCGGCGGTGGCCTTCATCGACACGCCCAGGCCGGCGATCACGTTGGTGCCGTGGCCGGTAGTGGAAGCTTCGGCGATATGGCGCACCGGCGCATATTCGGTGGCGGTGTAGTACTCGGTGATCCACACCATGGCTGCGGTCAGACCCAGTCCGATCAGGGTGGCAAAGTACAGGTTCAGTGATGTAACCATTTCGCCGTTTATCATCACGCCTTCGCCCAGCATCATCTTGGTGATCGGATAGAAGGCGATTGCCGCCAGTACCGCGGAGACAGTCAGACCGCGATACAGCGCGTTCATGATCTTGCCGCCCTCGCGCGCCTTGACGAAGAAGGTGCCGACGATGGAAGCGATGATGGAGAAACCGCCCAGCACCAGCGGGTAGATCACCGCTTCGGGGGAGCCGGTGATCAGCAGGCCGCCCAGCACCATGGTAGCGATGATGGTGACCGCGTAGGTCTCGAACAGGTCGGCCGCCATGCCGGCGCAATCGCCGACGTTGTCACCGACGTTGTCGGCGATCACCGCCGGGTTGCGCGGATCATCTTCGGGAATGCCGGCTTCGACCTTGCCCACCAGGTCGGCGCCCACGTCAGCGCCCTTGGTGAAAATGCCGCCGCCAAGCCGGGCGAAGATGGAGATCAGCGAACCGCCGAAGGCCAGGCCCACCAGGGCATGTGTTGCTTCCTGGGTAGAGGTGCCCAGCATCAGGGTAAGAATGGCGTAATAACCCGCCACGCCGAGCAGGCCCAGGCCCACGACCAGCATGCCGGTGATCGCGCCGCCTTTGAAGGACACGTTAAGTGCCGCGTTCAGGCTCTCTTTGGCGGCTTCGGCGGTGCGCACATTGGCGCGGACCGACACGTTCATGCCGATATAGCCGGTCAGGCCGGACAGGATCGCCCCGATGGCGAAACCGATGGCGGTCGGCCATTTCAGCGTGATCAGAATGACAACGAACAGAATCGCCCCGACGATGCCGATCGTGGTGTATTGCCGGTTCAGGTAGGCCGATGCGCCTTCCTGGATCGCCGCGGCGATGCCGCGCATTTTTTCGTTACCGGCAGACTTGCCGAGTATCCATTTGATGGAAAACACACCATAGAAGATTGCAACTATCGCGCACAACAAAGCAAATCCAAGACCACCTGTCATGATACCTCCCTTAAAGATAAATCAGCCAACCACACTAGCATCCAAACACACGGCATCCAAAATGCATGCGAGAACATCCGGAAGCAACCACAAATTGTAAGGATACTTCGAATTTTAAATGGGCGTCGTGCATTTGTTGGTTACGGTGATATGCACTTGTGGGCAATAGTATCATGCGCTTATGGGCTGTACGGAATGCAGCCCCTCGGCATAGCGCGCCATAAGTTCCACGTAGTGCGCGGTGTTGGTCCGCATCGCGGCGATTTCCGCTTCAGTCAGAGTGCGCACCACTTTTCCCGGCATGCCGATGACCAGCGAATTATCGGGAATCACTTTGCCTTCGGTGATCAGGGTGTTCGCGCCGATCAAACAATTCTTGCCTATGATGCTGTGATTGAGTATCACTGCCTTGATGCCGATCAGGCTGCCTTCACCTATGGTGCAGCCATGCAACATGGCCTGATGCCCGACCGTGACATTTGCTGCGATAGTGAGCGGTATTCCAATGTCGGTGTGCAGCACCGCCCCATCCTGAATGTTGCTGTTCGTGCCGATGCAGATCGGTTCGTTGTCGCCGCGCAGCACCGCGTTGAACCACACGCTGACATTGTTTTCAAGTATCACCGAGCCGATCACCGTGGCATTGGCGGCGACGAAATGATTATCGCCGCGCAACTCGGGTACACGCCCGTTTAAGCGATAGAGCATATTATTTCCATGTAGGGGCGTGATAAATCACGCCCCTACCAAAGCTGCCGCACCCGCAGCTGCGATCTGGCCATCCTGGAACGAGCGCACGCCGCTGATCCCCAGGCCACCCACGATCACGCCATCGATCTCCAGCGGCACACCGCCTTCGGCAGGGATCACTCCGGGCAGCGCGAGGTGTATCAGTCGGCCGCTCTGCACCGCATCTTCCGAGACCTTGGTGGGGCGCTGGAAAGCGACCGCCGCACTGGCCTTGCAAATTGCCGTTTCCACACAGCCGAACTGGGTGTCGTGGCTGCGTTGCAGATAGAGCAGGTGGCCGCCATCATCTACCACGGCGATGACCACGCGCCAGCCGTTCTGGTGCGCTTCGGCCTCGGCTGCAGCCGCGATGCGTTTGGCATCCGGTAACGCGAGGACTGGTTTGCTGTTCACTGTTTATTCCCCCCCAATGCCGCGAAGATCTTGTCGCGTATGTCGGTGACGCTGCCCACGCCCGGTATGTTGATGCACTTGGGCGCTTTCGCATCGCCGGATTTTGCCCAGGCAGTGTAATAGACTACCAGCGGTTTGGTCTGGTCGTGATAAACATCAAGTCGTTTTATCACGGTATCCTCGGCATCGTCGGGACGCTGTACCAGCGCTTCGCCGGTGATGTCGTCCTTGCCTTCCGCCCTGGGCGGATTGAACACCACGTGATAAGTCCGGCCGGAAGATGGGTGCACGCGACGGCCGCTCATGCGCTGGATGATCTCCTTGTCAGCCACTTCGATCTCCACGACAAAATCTATCCGGATGCCGGCATCTTTTATCGCCTGAGCCTGCGGGATGGTGCGCGGAAAGCCGTCGAACAGGAATCCATTGCTACAGTCCGCGTCCTTGATGCGTTCTTTCACCAGGCCGATGATGATGTCGTCGGAGACCAGATTGCCGGCATCCATCACTTTTTTGGCAGCGATCCCGAGCGGGGTGCCCGCCTTGGTCGCGGCACGCAATATGTCTCCGGTGGAGATTTGCGGGATATTGAATCTTTCCCTGATGTAATTCGCCTGGGTGCCCTTGCCTGCGCCCGGTGGTCCTAGCAGTATCAGTCTCATTGTTATTCCTCCGTTTGTTGATTCTGTAAAGGGGGAAGGGTAGAACCGGTTTCCCGCTCCATCGAACGGGGGCGAGATTTTTTACCCTTATCCCTTCCCTCTTTACCCTTCTCCCTTAATCCCTTCCCGTTCCTGAAATAATTCTCTCGCCACGTGCAGATCTTGCTCCGTATCCACTCCGCCGGGTGGGGACTGTTCGGCGATGTACACGCCGATCTTGTAGCCATGATACAGCGCGCGCAGTTGTTCCAGCGCTTCAATCTGCTCCAGTGCGCAGGGAGCAAGTTGACCGTAGGCGCGCAGGAAGCCGGCGCGATAAGCGTAGATGCCGATGTGGCGCAGCACCGGCAAGTCTTTTGGCAGTACCGTGTTTTCAACGTCCCCCCTTCTGACTTCTCCCCCCTTGGGGGAGGAAGGACAACCGTCTTGTCCTGCGGACGAGGGCAAAACCTTAAACGCATCGCGCGGCCAGGGGATCGGTGCGCGGCTGAAATACAGCGCATTGCCATTCTTGTCCAGCACAGTCTTGACGATGTTTGGGTTGCGCATCGCTGCCTCATCGTGGATCGCGTGGCAGGCTGTGGCGATTGCGCATTCCTGATGGTCATGGAGATGTTCGGCAACGGCGCGTATCAGCGCGGGCGGGATCAGGGGTTCATCGCCCTGCACATTAACCACGATGGTGTCGTCCGGCCAGCCTTGCTGTTCGACAACCTCGGCGATGCGGTCGGTGCCGCTGGCGTGGGTGGCTTTGGTCAGGCAGGACTTGAAACCGTGCTCATGCACGATATTGGCGATCGCATGATGGTCGGTTGCGATCCATATCTGTTGCGCGCCGCTTTGCGCCGCTTGCTCCGCAACCCTCACCACCATCGGCTTGCCGGCTATCTGCAGCAGCGGCTTGCCGGGCAAGCGGGTGGATGCGTGGCGGGCGGGTATGACGACGTGGAAAGCAACCCCCCTAGCCCCGCTTGTCATAACCAGCGACTTGGCTATCGTTTTTAGATGGCCTAGTCGAATGGCTAGTTGTTTTATCAGGGGGGGACGTCCGCGCCCCTCCCCTGATAAGGGGAGGTTGGGAGGGGTTGGTTTTTTCACATCAAACCTTTTCGACTTCTTCGGCACTCAGTTTGCGTGCTTCGTCGGCCAGCATCACCGGAATGCCGTCTTCGATCTTGTAGGCCAACCGGTCTGCCTTGCAGATCAATTCCTGCGCGGCCTTTTGATAGACCAGCGGGGATTTGCACAACGGGCAAACCAGGATATCAAGCAGTTTGGGATCCATGAGATTTGATCTTTCGCAGAATTAGGTCGGTCAGGGCGGAGTCGATTTGGGCATCTACACGCAATACCCAGTATCGGGCATCAGCGAATGCCGTGCATTTTACCGCATCTTTTTCGGTCAGGAGTACCGCATCGCAATCGCTGAAGGCAAGATCGGTCGCAGAATAGGGATGATGATCGGGAAATGCGTGCGGTGTAAAAGGGATGTCCAGCGACTCCAGATGTTGAAAGTAACGTTGCGGATGGCCGATGCCGGCCACGGCATGATTCTTTGATGCGTGAAAATGTGCTGCGGGGAATTTCCGGCCGGGATCCATCAGGTTGTAGAAAATATCCCCGGATAAATTCATCGCAAATTGTCCGGGCGCGACATCTCCGCCGTCAAATTGAAACTCGCGTAGCGAATCGTTTGCCTGGCTACGCCCCCCTCGCTGTGCTCTCCCCGCTTGCGGGATAACCAGCGACTTGGCTGTGGTCGTTTGCAGCCTGGTCGAATGGCTGGTTGTTTCATCCAGAGGATTGAGGTGATAACCAGCCACTTGGCAATTGTATTTTGATTGCCTAGTGGAATGGCTAGTAGATTCATCAGGGGAACGGGCTTGCACGTTCACCACCACCGCGTCCACCGTTCTCAGGCGCGCGACCGGTTCGCGCAGCGGGCCGGCGGGGAGCAGCCAGCCGTTGCCCAAGCCACGCGCAGCGTCGATGACTGCGATCTCGACATCGCGCCTCAAGCGGTAGTGCTGCAAACCGTCATCGCACAGCACCACATCGCATTGCGGGTGGGCTTGCAGTGCCGCGCGCGCGGTGACGACGCGATCCCTGCCCACCCAAACCGGACACAGGCCGCGCCTTGCCATCAGCAACGGCTCGTCGCCTGTCTGCTGTGCAGTCATGTCGGGATCCACGTGTTGCGGATGTCGCGTATCGCTTTTATAGCCGCGACTGACAATGAGCGGATGCAAGCCGTGCTCAATGAGTTGCTGCGCCAGGGCAAGCACGAGCGGAGTCTTGCCGGTCCCACCCACACTGATGTTGCCGACCACGATGACCGGCAGCAGCAATTGATGGCTGGGCAGAATGCCGCTGCGGTACAACTCGCGGCGAAACACCACCAGAAAATGGAAAATCAGGCTGATTGGAAACAGAATCAGGTGCAGAGCGGTGATGCGGTACCAGTGGCGTTGTAACCAGTGCACTTGGGGGAGCCGCTATTTGGGCTGGCTCTGGGTGGTAAACGTGATACGCCCGTAGCCCGCCCGTCTTGCCGCTTCCATCACGTTGATTACGGACTGGTGCGTAGTTTTGGCATCGGCGTTGATGACGATGGTCGGGTCGGTCTGGTCGCCTGCGGCATCTTTCAGGGATGCGACCAGCGACTCTATGCCGGTGTATGCGACCCCGTGATTGTTGATGGCATAGTGTTCCGACGCATCTACCGCGACATTGAGGGGCTTGGCCTGCGCGACGACAGCATCGCCGCCGGCTTGCGGCAGGTTGATCTGCAATTCGGAATACTTGGCATAGCTGGTGGTCACCATCAGAAAGATCAGGATCACCAGCAGCACGTCTATCATCGGGATCAGATTGATCTCAGGTTCATTGAGGCTGCGCCTGCGCTGGAAGTTCATTGCCCGCTAGACCTTGCGCTGACCATGCACGACCTCCACCAGTTTGATCGCCTGCTGCTCCATCTCCACGGTCAGGCTATCCACTTGCGCGCGGAAATGGCGGTAGAAGATCATGCTCGGTATCGCCACGATCAGACCGAAGGCGGTGTTGTAGAGCGCCACGGAAATACCGTGTGCAAGTATCGCCGGCGAGTTGCCGGCCGCGGTCTGCGAGCCGAAGATCTCGATCATGCCGACCACCGTGCCGAACAGACCCAGCAACGGGCTGATCGAGGCGATCGTGCCGAGGCTGGTGAGGAAGCGTTCCATATCGCGCCTGACTGCGCGCCCGGCTTCCTCGATGGATTCCTTGAGTACTTCATGGGAAGCGTTGATGTTCTTCAGTCCGGAGGCGAAGATGCGCCCCAGTGGCGAATTGTTGGCAAGCTTGGCCAACATGCCATCGCTGACGCCGCGCTGCTTGAGTTCCTTGACGACCTCATTCAGCAGGGCGGGAGGGGCGATACGCTGGCTGCGCAGAAACATCAGGCGCTCAACGATCAGGCCGACTGCGATGACCGATGCCAGGATCAAAAACCAGATCGGCCAACCGGCCGCTTCTACAAGTGCAAACACGCGGATTCTCCAAATGTGCTTAAATTGGGAACCCCTGAACAAGCCCTGCATGACTGCGCTTCATGAAGGATTTGCCGAGAGGTTCCAAGGGTGCAACTGTAGCGTGTTGCTATCAGTTGAGCAACATTTCTCAGGTATCGCTTCAGCAATATTTCGCTAAGCTACCATTTGAAAAGAGTATTTCCGTTTACCCACAAAACCTGTGGATATCTTTGTGGATGATTTCGGTGGATGGCACTTTAAAGTGGCGCGGCATAAGGATTTTGCTTACCCCGCTTATTTTTTGTATGCCAACAATATTAAATAAAAACAATCAGTTGGCGTAAGTGCGGAGTTCTGCTGCGGGGTGGGTTGGTGAAAAGCGGCGAATTTACTTGGAGTGTGGATTATTTCGGATTGTCAATATGAATTTAAGCCTTTTTTCTGAAGAAAAGAACCGCGTTTTTCGTGTCGCGGAACTCAACTTTGCAATCAAGCAGTTGCTGGAAAGCAATGTCCCTTTGTTGTGGGTGCGCGGAGAAATCTCCAATTTGGTGAAGGCTGCTTCCGGCCATTTTTATTTTTCGCTGAAGGACGATCAGGCACAAGTTCGGTGCGTGATGTTCCGGCATAAAAACCAGTTATTGAGAGAGCCGATCGCCAACGGCCAGCAGGTCGAAGTATTAGCGGCTGCTACTTTGTATGAACAGCGCGGCGACTTCCAATTGACTGTCGAGCAGATGCGTCCGGCCGGATTGGGCATACTGTATGAACGTTTCGAGCGTCTGAAGCAATTGTTACAAAACGAAGGGCTGTTCGCCGCCGAGCGCAAACGTCCTTTGCCCCCTTTTCCCAAACGCATCGGCATCATCACCTCGCCGCAGGCCGCCGCGTTGCGCGATGTGCTCACCACCCTAAGATTACGTATGCCGAGCGCGCCGGTGGTGCTGTATCCCACGCCGGTACAAGGGACCGGCAGCGCGGAAAAGATCGCGCAGGCCATCGTGGCAGCCAATCGGCGCGCCGAATGTGACGTGCTGATCGTGTGCCGCGGCGGTGGCAGCATCGAAGACCTGTGGGCGTTCAACGAAGAAGTCGTGGCGCGCGCCATCGCCGCCAGTGAAATCCCCATCGTCAGCGGGGTCGGACACGAGACCGATTTCACCATCGCCGATTTCGTCGCCGACGAACGCGCACCTACTCCCACCGCAGCCGCGCAACGCGTTGCTCCGGATCGCCATGCCCTGCTCAGGGGTTTGCAAGACCAGGCACAGCACCTGCAACGCGCGCAGCGCAACCGGCTGCAAAACGCGATGCAGGCCATGGACTATCTGCAGCGCCGACTGGTGCACCCCGCGCAAATGTTGCAGCGCCAGACCCAGCAATTGGACCAACTGCAACAACGCATGCAGCGCGCCTTTGCCTATCGCCAGCAGCAGCAACACTGGCAGTGGCATTCGCTGGCGCAACGGCTGCGCGCGGCGAGCAGCGATTTTGCGCGTCTGCAGGACCGGCAGACCAATCTCGCGGATCGTCTGGTCAAGGCGATGCGTGCAGGGCAGACACAACGATTGGTGCGAGTGGACAATGCCACGCAGCATTTGATCATGCTCGATCCGACTAAAGTTTTGTCGCGCGGTTACAGCATGGTGCAGGATGCAAGTGGCGGTGTGGTGTCGGATGCGGGGCAGGTGGCAGTTGGTGCGGAGTTGCGCATTACTTTTGCCAAGGGGTGGGCGAGGGGTGAGGTGAAAGAGCGCGGCGGGGAATGATGTCGTTCACGCTGTGTATGAAGAGATATTGAAGTCAACGTAGGTGCGTTTCACGCACCATGGTGCGCATGGCGCACCCTGAGTAAAATCAAAACCGCCGGGGGCGCCTTTGTCTTTGGATACTTTAATTTTGGCGAAGCAAAAGAAAGTAGCTTGCTGCCGGGCAACCCCCGGCGGTTTTGATGTTGATTTTGATGTTAGGTACGCTCACCCTTCGACAGGCTCAGGGCGAACGGCTTTTGTAGCCGAGTAACCACCGGCAACCATGCGCACCGTCCCCCTCTGCGGTATCATCCCACCCTTGCAAATCTGCCATGCAATTCAACCGTAATGACATCCGAAAATTTCATCGACCTTCCTCCTTTGCTGAGTGCACGCGGCACGATCACGCTGCCCGGTTCGAAGAGCATTTCCAATCGCATCTTATTGCTCTCAGCTCTGGCGCAGGGCACGACTGAGATACGCGATGTGCTGTTGTCGGATGATACCGAGCGCATGCTGGATGGTCTGCGCACGCTGGGTGTCGTTGTGGAGCAACTGGAACCGCATGTGTTCCGCGTGACCGGCTGCGGCGGGAATTTTCCGGTCAAGCAGGCAGAGTTGTTCCTGGGCAATGCCGGCACCGCATTTCGCCCGTTGACGGCGGCACTGGCGTTGTCCGGTGGCGATTACAAGCTGTCCGGTGCGCCGCGCATGCACGAGCGGCCGATAGGCGATCTGGTGGATGCGTTGCGCGAACTCGGCGCGGACATCGAATGCCTGGACAATGATGGTTTTCCGCCGTTGCATATCCATCCGGCGACGTTGACAGGAGTGGGGCGCATCAGCGTGCGCGGAGACGTGTCCAGCCAATTCCTGACCGCGTTGCTGATGGCTTTGCCGCTGCTGGATCGTGAGGTCGCCGTGGAAGTGGTCGGCGAGTTGATCTCCAAGCCGTATATTGAGATCACACTGGCGATGATGGCGCGCTTCGGGGTGATTGTTCGGAGAGAAGGCTGGCGCAGCTTCACGGTGGCTGCGGGTAGCCGCTATCAGTCGCCCGGCGTGATCTATGTGGAAGGCGATGCGTCTTCTGCCTCTTATTTTCTTGCTGCAGGCGCAATCGGCGGCGGGCCGGTGCGCATCGAAGGCGTGGGCAGCGCCAGCATCCAGGGCGATGTGCGCTTCGCCGATGCGCTGGCGTTGATGGGCGCGCAGATCGAGATGGGCATGAACTGGATGGAGGCGCGTGCACCTAAATTGGGGCGGCTCAAGGCGGTCGAACTGGACTGCAACCACATTCCCGATGCGGCTATGACGCTGGCGGTGGTCGCGCTGTTCGCCGAGGGCACCACCACGCTGCGCAACATAGCCAGCTGGCGCGTCAAGGAAACCGACCGCATCGCGGCGATGGCAGCCGAACTGCGCAAGGTCGGGGCGACGGTGGAGGAGGGGGGCGATCACCTGAGCATCACCCCGCCACAAATTGGGACGAGCAAAAGCCCAACCCCCCTCAATCCCACCTTGTCAGGGGGGAAGATAGTCCCCTCCCCTGACAAGGGGAGGCTGGGAGGGGTTGGGGTTCCACTCAATTCTCGTTCCTCAACCCTGAATCCTGCCTCTGGCATCGACACCTACGAGGATCACCGTATGGCGATGTGTTTCTCGCTGGCCGCTTTTGGCGCGGAAGGCATACGCATCAACGATCCGCGCTGTGTCGCCAAGACCTTCCCGAATTATTTTACGCTGTTGCATGATGTGGTTCAGGCCGTGCCGGTGATCGCGATCGACGGGCCGTCGGCATCCGGCAAGGGTACGGTGGCGCAACTGGCCGCTGCCAAGTTGGGTTTTCACTATCTTGACAGCGGCGCGTTGTATCGTCTGCTGGCGTTGGCAGCGCAGCGTGACGGGGTTCTGCTGACCGATGAAGCCGGGCTGGCGGTATTGGCCGGGCGTATCGAGATACGTTTCGAGGGCGAGCAGATATGGCTGGACGGTGTCTTGGTCGGCGCCGAATTGCGTGGGGAGCTGTGTGCGGCTGCGGCTTCGAAGGTGGCGGCATTGCCCAGGGTGCGTGCCGCGCTGCTCGCCAAGCAGCACGCTTTTCGCCGCGCGCCCGGACTGGTGGCGGATGGGCGCGATATGGGCTCGGTGGTATTTCCGGACGCGGCATTGAAGATATTCCTCACCGCCAGCGCCGAGGCACGCGCCGAACGCCGATATAAGCAGTTGATGGAAAAAGGAATCGGTGCTAATATCGCCGCCCTTTTGCTGGATATACGTGTGCGTGACGAGAGAGATACTCAACGCAGCGCATCTCCCCTGCAACAGGCGCATGGTGCAAGTCTGCTGGACACCACGGCTCTGAACATCGAGCAGGCGGTACAGGAAATATTGGCACGTTACCACGCAAAGTAGCTCTGAAAACCAAGCCCCTTCCGACTCTCCGTCAGATGGGAACTTTAACCAACCCCTGCACTGAACTTTATGTTCCGGCAGATATTTATCCTTTAGGTATATCCGATGAACTCAACCGCAACCGCAGCCGCTGTACAAGATCCCGATAGTTTTGCCGCAATGTTTGAAGAAAGTTTGACGCGCAAGGAAATGCGCGCCGGTGAACTGATCACCGCGCAAGTCGTGCGTGTAGACCACAACATGGTGGTGGTAAATGCCGGACTGAAGTCCGAAAGTTTGATTGCGATCGAGGAATTCCTCGACGCCAAAGGTGAATTGGAAGTCAAGCCGGGTGACTTTGTCACCGTGGCGATCGAAGCGCTGGAAAACGGCTATGGCGAAACCAAGCTGTCGCGTGAAAAGGCCAAGCGTCTGGCGGCATGGCACGATCTGGAACTGGCCATGGAAGAAGGCAGGATCGTGGAAGGCTTCGTCAGCGGCAAGGTCAAGGGCGGACTGACCGCGATGGTCAACGGCATCCGCGCATTCTTGCCCGGTTCGCTGGTGGACATCCGTCCGGTCAAGGACACCACACCCTACGAAAACAAGACCATGGAACTCAAGGTCATCAAGCTCGACCGCAAGCGCAACAACGTGGTCGTTTCCCGCCGCGCGGTGCTGGAATCGTCGATGGGCGCGGACCGTGAGGCGATCATGGAAAACCTCAAGGAAGGCGCGATCGTCAAGGGCGTGGTCAAGAATATCACCGATTACGGCGCGTTCATTGACCTGGGCGGCATCGATGGTCTGTTGCACATCACCGACCTGGCATGGCGTCGCGTGAAGCATCCTTCCGAAGTGTTGACCGTCGGTGACGAGATCGAGGCAAAGATATTGAAGTTCGACCAGGAGAAGAATCGCGTTTCCCTTGGTATCAAGCAGATGGGCGACGATCCGTGGAACGGCCTCGCACGACGCTATCCGCAGGGAACCCGTTTGTTCGGCAAGGTGACCAACCTGACCGACTACGGCTCGTTCGTGGAGATCGAGCAGGGCATCGAAGGCTTGGTGCACGTTTCCGAGATGGATTGGACCAACAAGAACGTGCATCCTTCGAAGGTCGTTGCTCTGGGCGATGAAGTCGAAGTGATGATCCTGGAGATCGACGAGCAGCGCCGCCGTATCTCGCTCGGCATGAAGCAATGCCAGTCCAATCCCTGGGATGATTTCGCGATCAACCACAAGAAGGGTGACAAGGTTAAGGGCCAGATCAAGTCCATCACCGATTTCGGCGTGTTCATCGGCCTTGATGGCGGCATCGATGGTCTGGTGCATTTGTCCGACCTGTCCTGGTCTCAGCCCGGCGAGGAAGTGGTACGCAACTACAAGAAGGGCGACGAAGTCGAGGCTATGGTATTGGCGATTGACGTCGAGCGCGAGCGCATCTCCCTCGGTATCAAGCAGTTGGAAGGCGATCCGTTCGGCGGTTTCGCTTCCAGCAACGAAAAGGGCGCAGTGGTCACCGGTACCGTGAAGTCATTGGATGCCAAAGGTGCGGTCATTTCCCTGGAAGGCGATGTCGAAGCGTATCTGAAGGCATCCGAAGTATCCGCCGATCGCGTTGAGGATATTCGCAATCATCTCAAGGAGGGCGATAGCGTCACCGCTGTCATCATCAATGTGGATCGCAAGAATCGCGGTATCAATCTGTCGATCAAAGCACTGAACAAGACGGAGGAATCCGCCGCGATGCAGAAGCTTTCCTCAGAAAGCAATTCCAGCGCGGGCACCACCAATCTGGGCGCGTTGCTGAAGGCCAAGATGACCGGCAGCAAGACCGAAGCCTGAGTCAGGGGTTGCCGTTATGACTCGTTCTGATTTGATCGCCAAGCTGGCAGAACTGCACTCGCAACTGCTGGCCAAGGATGCCGAGCTTGCCGTCAAGGTGATTCTGGATGCCTTGTCCGCCACGCTGTCGCACGGTGGCCGTGTCGAGATTCGGGGTTTCGGCAGCTTTGGTCTGAATTACCGTCCGCCGCGTCAGGGGCGCAATCCCAAGACCGGTGACAAGGTGAAAGTGCCGGCCAAGTATGTGCCTCATTTCAAAGCGGGCAAGGAACTCAGGGAGCGGGTCAGCGTTCAGAAGTCTTGATTCTGGGCTGAAGTGGTTCAATTGGCGGCATATCGCAAGGTATTGCCGCCATTTTTTATGCTATCGTTGCATGACACCTGCAACACTGCTGATGAAACAATTAGCCATCTGACTAAGTAGGCAAGCTACACCAACTAAGTCATTGGTTATGCGCTTGGTGATACTGCGTCGAAAAGTGACTCAAAATCCTCGTGTATAAAACATACACTCCGGTTTTTCGCCCCTTTTCCCCTTGTCTGACCTGCGCTCGCTACGTGCTGCAGGAGTCTTGTTGTAACGGATTTTTTCGGGGTGTGCCATGCGCTATCTCAATTGGTTGTTGCGCGCAGCGCTGTTCATTGTGTTGCTCGGGTTTGCGGTCAAAAATGACCAGTCGGTGACGCTGCGCTATTTCTTCGGATTCGAGTGGCAATCTTCGCTGGTGATCGTGCTGTTGATTTTTTTTGCTGCCGGCGCGGCGGTCGGCATACTCGCGATGTTTGTCAGCCTGTTGCAGCAGCGCCGCGAAATCACCCGTCTCAAGCGCGATATCCGGGTCAGGAGCAAACTCGCCGGTATTGATGAAACGCAAAAAATGCCTATCCAACCTTCCTGATATATCTATTCGGTTATGGAATTTCAACTCTGGATGCTGTTGGCCTTCCCTTTGTTTTTCGGAATGGGCTGGCTGGCAGCGCGCATCGATATAAAAGAACTGATCTCGGAATCGAGCGCGTTGCCGCAGTCGTACTTTCAGGGACTGAATTTCCTGCTCAACGAGCAACAGGACAAGGCTATCGATGCCTTTATCGAGGTGGTCAAGGTTGATCCGCAAACCGTCGATTTGCACTTCGCGTTGGGCAGCCTGTTCCGCCGCCGCGGTGAAGTCGACCGGGCTTTGCGTATGCACCACAATCTGGTGGAGCGGGCTGATCTGGATGACAACAAACGCCAGCAAGCGATATTCGAGTTGGCGCAGGATTATCTGAAGGCCGGGATACTGGATCGTGCCGAAAGCCTGTTCAGAGAGCTGGAGGGCACCACGTATGCCAAACAATCTTTGGAGTTTTTGCTGGAGTTGTTTCAAAAAGAACATGATTGGCTCAAGGCGATCGCGGTCACGCAACGGTTGGCCGGGGTGTCGGGACAGTCCTATGGAAAACTGGCCGCTTTTTTCTATTGTGAGCTGGCCAGCGAGGAAATTGCACAAGGCAATCCGGCCGTGGGGCGCGGCCATTTGCAACAGGCATTGCAGGGTAATCCCGGCTCGGTGCGCGCCACCATGATGATGGGCGACATGGCTGAGAGCGAGGGCAAGCACAACGAGGCTATCGACACCTGGAAATCCATCGAGACCCAGGACGCGCAATATCTGCCACTGGTCGCTGAACGATTGCTGAATGCGTATCGCAGCCTGGATCGGGAAGTGGCGGGTGTAGCCCTGTTGCGCGAATACTTGAGCAAGTATCACTCGCACGATTTGATGAATGTGGTGTTCGACGGTGTGCTGAATAACGAGGGACCGTCTGCCGCTTACCAATTGGTGCGCGACGAGTTGGAGCGCAACCCGACCCTGCTGGGATTGGATAAATTGCTCGAGGCGCGGTTGCTGGAAGTGTCAATGGACAAACGTGCCGATGTCGAGCTGGTAAAAAATCTGGTCCATAACCGCACGCGCAATCTGGCCATGTATCACTGTGCAAGCTGCGGATTCAATGCCCGCCAGTTTTACTGGCACTGTCCGGCCTGCCAGGCATGGGATAGTTATTCACCGCGGCGCACTGAAGAAATCGGGGCTGTGCCATGAGCGACCCGAAGATCATTATCGCGCTGGATTATTCAGCCGCCGGACCGGCGCTTGCGCTGGCTGACAGGCTGGAGCCAGCGTTGTGCCGGCTGAAAGTCGGCAAGGAATTATTCACAGCCACCGGCCCGGCCTTGGTGGAACAACTGATGCGGCGCGGTTTCGGGATTTTTCTCGACCTGAAATTTCACGACATCCCGAACACCGCTGCGCAAGCCTGTAAAGCTGCCGCCAGCCTGGGGGTGTGGATGGTAAATGTGCATGCGCTGGGCGGGCGCAAGATGCTGGATGCGGCACGCGATGCGATAGACAACAGCACGCAGCAACCGAAACTGATCGCAGTGACACTGCTCACCAGCATGGCGCAGGAAGATCTCACCGAAATCGGTATCGATGCCACGCCAGCCGGGATGGTGCTGCGCCTGGCGACCCTGGCGCGTGACAGCAGCCTGGATGGTGTAGTGTGTTCCGCGCAGGAGGCCGCGCTGTTGCGCAAGCAATTCGGCAGCGAATTTTGTCTGGTGACCCCGGGCATACGCCCGGCGTTGGCCAGTCAAGATGATCAGTCGCGGGTTATGACCCCTAAAGCCGCCCTGCAGGCCGGTTCCAGTTATCTGGTGATCGGACGTCCGATTACCCGTGCGGCAGACCCGTCGCAGGCATTGCTCGATATCAATCAAGAGATCCAGGAAGCCGTTATGAACCAAAAAAGTGGAGCGGGTGGATGATCTCATTGCCAGAATTCGAAAATGCAAGAGTATTGGTGGTCGGTGATGTGATGCTGGATCGCTACTGGTTCGGCGATGTCAATCGCATCTCCCCTGAAGCCCCTGTGCCGGTGCTCAAAGTCGGACGTGTCGAAGAGCGTCCCGGCGGAGCAGCCAACGTGGCGCGCAACATCGCGGCACTCGGCGCACAAGCCACCTTGTTGTCGGTGGTGGGTGATGACGAGGCGGGCGCATGCCTGGAGAGGTTGCTCAATGAACACAGTAATCTCACCGCGTTGTTGCATCGCGACGACAGCATCTCCACGATCATCAAACTGCGCGCCATCGCGCGCCACCAGCAGTTGCTGCGCATCGATTTTGAAACTTCGCCCAGTCACGAAGTGCTGCATGCTGCATTGGAGGATTTTCGGGCACAGATGCCGTTGGCCGATGTCGTGATCCTGTCCGATTATGGCAAGGGCGGATTGACGCATATCGCCGAGATGATCAGATTGGCGAGGGCCGCGGGCAAGCCGGTGCTGGTCGATCCCAAGGGGGATGATTATGCCCGCTATCGCGGTGCGACATTGCTCACGCCGAATCGCAGCGAGTTTCGTGAAGTGGCGGGGAGCTGGAAAACTGATGCCGAATTTAACGCCAAAGCAGAGAAGTTGCGCGCCGAATTGCAGCTCGACGCGCTGTTGATCACGCGTAGCGAAGATGGAATGAGCCTGTATCATGCCAATGAAGTGCTGCATGAGCCTACGCAAACGCGCGAAGTGTTCGATGTCAGCGGCGCGGGCGATACCGTGATCGCCACCCTTGCGGTGATGCTGGCGTGCGGCGCGGACTTGCCGGATGCCATGCGCATCGCCAATCGCGCAGCGGGTATCGTGGTGGGCAAGCTGGGGACGGCGGTGGTCAGCCGTGAAGAGATTGTGCGAGACATCAGTGAAGGGAGAGGGGAGAAGGGAGAAGGGTAGGGCTCGCTGTTTTTCCCTTTACCCTTCCCTCTTCACCCTTCCCTATTTTAAGGAGTTTGAATATGTATTACATCGTCACCGGAGCCGCCGGTTTTATCGGTTCCAATCTGGTCAAGGCCCTCAATCAGCGCGGCGAGAACAATATCATCGCGGTGGACAATCTGAAAAATGCCGACAAGTTCAAAAATCTGGTGGATTGCGAAATTGCCGATTATGTGGACAAGGAGGATTTCCTGGAAAAACTGCAGGATGGTTTTTTTGACGGTCTGGTCAGTGCGGTTTTCCATCAGGGCGCGTGTTCTGACACCATGGAAACGGACGGGCGCTATATGATGGATAATAACTATCAATATACCCTGGAGTTATTGAACTACTGCCAGAACGAGGAGGTGCCATTCCTGTATGCATCGTCCGCCTCGGTTTACGGAGGCGGCAGCGCGTTCAAGGAAAGCCGCGAGTGCGAAGCCCCGCTGAATGTGTATGCCTATTCAAAATTCCTGTTCGACCAGATCGTGCGTCGACGCTGGCATAAGCGCAACGCGCAAATAGTCGGCTTGCGCTATTTCAACGTGTACGGTCCGCGTGAGGCGCACAAGGCACGCATGGCATCGGTCGCCTATCACTTCTTCAACCAGTTCAGCGCCGATGGCCGGGTGAAATTGTTCGAGGGCTGCGACGGGTATCCCAACGGGGGGCAGTTGCGTGATTTCGTCTCAATCGAAGACGTGGTCAAGGTGAATATGTATTTTCTCGACAACCAGCATAAATCCGGCATCTTCAACCTTGGTACCGGGCATGCCCAGAGCTTCAATGACGTGGCGGTAGCGACAATCAACTCTATGCTTAACGCCGACGGAAAACCTGCGTTGAGCATAGCCGAGTTGCAGCAGAAAGGGTTGATCAGCTATATCCCTTTTCCAGATCAATTGCGCGGAAAATATCAAAGTTATACCCAAGCCGACATCAGTGCATTGCGCAACAGCGGCTATACCGAACCGTTCCTGAGTGTGGAGCAAGGCGTGGCAAAGTATGTTGAGCAGATGCTGAAAGCGGTGGAAAAGAACAGATTGCCTGGTTAACAGGGGACGAGCGATGTATCCATCCATAGAAGATTTTGTTGGCAGCACGCCGTTGGTGCGACTCAAGCGCATTCCGGGCAACACCAGCAATGTGCTACTGGCCAAACTGGAAGGCAATAATCCTGCAGGCTCGGTGAAGGACCGCCCCGCACTTTCCATGATCATGCGCGCCGAGCAGCGTGGTGACATCAAGCCGGGCGATACCTTGATCGAGGCGACCAGTGGCAATACCGGCATCGCGCTGGCTATGGCTGCGGCGATACGCGGTTACCGGATGATACTTGTGATGCCGGAAAATCAAAGCGTGGAGCGTCGCCAGACCATGCGCGCGTTCGGAGCGGAGTTGGTGCTGACCACGAAAGAGGGCAGCATGGAATTGGCGCGCGACACGGCGGAAAAAATGCGCGATCAAGGCAAAGGTATCATTCTGGACCAGTTTGCCAATCCGGATAATCCGCTCGCGCATTATGAGGGGACAGCGCCGGAAATCTGGCGCGACACCCGCGGCAAGCTCACCCACTTCATAAGCAGTATGGGTACCACCGGCACTATCATGGGTTGCTCGCGTTATTTCAAGGAGATCAATCCCGACATTCAGATCATCGGCGTGCAACCGGAGGAGGGCGCGCAGATTTCCGGCATCCGAAAATGGCCGCAAGCCTACCTGCCGAAAATTTACAATGGAAAAAATGTTGATCGGCTGGAATATGTGAATCAACCGGATGCCGAGGAAATGACGCGCCGTCTGGCGCGCGAGGAGGGTATCTTCTGCGGCATTTCTTCCGGTGGCGCGTTAAGTGTCGCCTTGCGCATCTCGCAGCAGGTCGAGGATGCGGTGATCGCATTTATCGTGTGCGATCGCGGTGACCGCTACCTCTCGACAGGGGTTTTTCCCGGCTGATCTGCCAGCGCGATTGTCGGTTTGGATAATGCCGGATTCTGTGCAAAATAACGTTTGATGCCGCTCATAATCGCATTGGCGAGTTTCATCTGATAGCCCTCGTCATTCAAGCGACGCTCTTCGCTGGGGTTGCTGATGAAAGCGGTTTCGACCAGGATGGATGGTATATCCGGGGATTTCAACACGGCGAATCCGGCCTGCTCCACACGCCCGCGATGCAGGTCGTTAATGTCACCCAGTTCATTCAGAACATGTTTGGCCAGCTTCATGCTGTCACTGATAGTGGCGGTTTGCGACAAGTCGAGCAGCGTGCGTGCGAGATAGGGGTCTTTCACCGCGATATTCACACCCCCGATCAAGTCCGCCTCGTTTTCCTTCTTTGCCAACCAGCGTGCTGCAGTACTGGTCGCGCCATGTTCCGAGAGCGCAAATACCGATGAGCCTCGCGCCTTGGGTTTGATAAATGCGTCTGCGTGGATGGAGATGAATAAGTCCGCATTCACTTTGCGCGCTTTTGCGACTCGCCCGATGAGCGGGATGAAGTAATCGCCGTCCCGTATCAATACGCCGCGCATGTTCGGGGTGTCATCGATCAAAGTTTTTACTTTTCGTGCAATCGCCAGAGTGACATTCTTTTCGCGGGAACCGTATCTGCCGCGTGCGCCCGGGTCTTCGCCACCGTGCCCTGCATCGATTGCAATGATCAAGGTGCGCGCGCGCAACTCGGGCAGATTAAGTGTTGGCGGTGAGGAAGCTGATGATAGCTCCGTATTGTCGACACTAACGCTTTCCACCATCTGCGGTTTTTCATCGCCAAGTGTGCCGGCAGCAGATTTTTCGGTCGTGGCTGGTGTGCCGGAAGCTTCGGGGACAGGGGATTCGTTCTGTTCGAGCAAAGCCATCAGCGGGTCGATGGGGTGGGCGGGGTACACATCCAATACTAGGCGATAGCCGTATTCACCGACCGGCTTGAGCACGAACAGCTGCGGCTTGACCTCGCTCTTCAAGTCCAGCACCAACCGTACCACGCCCGGTTTGAAACGTCCGACGCGCACGCTCTTGATATAGGGGTCGTTGTCGCTGATCTTCTTGGCAAGTTCATTCAGCGCGTTGCCGAGTTCGACCCTCTCCAGGTCGATTACCAGACGATCCGGATTACTCACGGTGAACATGTTATAGCGGACTGCGTTGCTGGATTCGAGCGTCAGGCGTGTGTAATCTTGTGCCGGCCAGATACGCGCCGAACTGACGGCGATGGCGGCATGCCCCTGTGGTAACCAGAGAAGAAACGATAATGTAACAAGCTTTAAAACTGCTTTAAGCATTCTCGTCCTGTTGATGTGTCGCTGCTGATCACAATCTTGCGCCCATGCGGCAAAATTTCAAACACAATTTCCACATCGGCTTTTGGAATCAATCCCGGTGCGTGTCCCGGCCACTCGATAAAAAATATATTGCGCCCATCGAACTCATCGCGGAAACCGGCTGACTCCCATTCCCGCTCGTCGTGCAGCCGATACAGATCGAAGTGACGCAAGTCTAGCCCGGAGGCATGGTAAGGCTCAACCAGTGTGTAAGTGGGGCTTTTCACCCGGCCGGAATAACCCAGCGCATCCAGTACTCCCCGCACCAGGGTGGTTTTGCCGGCACCCAGATCGCCCTGCAAATAAATCACCATGCCGGGTTTAAGATGCTTAGCAATGAGATGGGCTAACGCGAAGGTCGCAGTTTCATCGGCAAGGAGGAATGAGAGACTCGCGCAGCGATCGTTTGTCCCTTTTACCTTAAGCGGGAAGTTCGGGTGGAGGGCGGACATGGCGGACTCCATCTTCAGGGACGGCAACTTTTCCATGTCCGCAGGGCGAATCGGCTATCATCGTATCTATGCAAAACAAAATTCCTCAACAGGCAAATTATGCCGCGCTTGTCTCTCAGATACGCGCGTGGGCGCATGATCTGGGCTTTCAGGCCGTGGGCATCAGTGACACCGATCTTTCTACAGCGGAAAAGGGCCTGCTGGAATGGCTTGCTCTCGGCATGCATGGCAAACTGGATTATATGGCAAAACATGGATTGAAACGCAGCCGCCCGGCAGAACTATTGCCCGGCACATTACGCGTGATTTCGCTGCGCATGAACTATTTATCAGCCGAGGCGCGCGAAAGTTGGCAAGTGCTGGCAGAGGGCGAGCGCGCCTTCATTTCGCGCTATGCCTTGGGGCGCGATTATCACAAGGTGCTGCGTGATCGTTTGGCGAAACTGGCAGATAAAATTAGTGCCGCAGTCGCAGAACTCAACGGACGCGTCTTCACCGACAGCGCGCCAGTGATGGAAGTGGAGCTGGCGCGCAAAGCCGGCCTGGGTTGGCGCGGCAAGCACACCTTACTGCTTACTCGCGAGCATGGTTCGTGGTTTTTTCTCGGCGAAATATTCGTTAATCTGCCATTGCCCGTGGATGTGCCGCAACAAGATCATTGTGGAACATGCACGCGTTGCATCAATGTGTGTCCGACCCAGGCGATCATTGCGCCGTATCGGCTGGATGCACGCCGCTGCATTTCCTATCTCACTATCGAGCTTAAGGGCAGCATCCCGGTTGAGCTGCGCCCGCTGATAGGCAACCGAATCTACGGCTGCGACGATTGCCAGTTGGTATGCCCGTGGAACGGTTTTGCGCAAACCACCGTCGAGCCGGATTTTGCGATGCGGCACAGTTTGGATGATGTGTCGCTGGCGGAACTGTTTGCGTGGGGTGAAGGCGAGTTCAAAACCAAGCTCAAGGGCAGCGCTATCTATCGCATCGGCCATGAACAATGGCTACGCAACATCGCCGTGGCACTGGGTAATGCGGCCAAGAGTGCCGCAGTGATAGCCGCACTGAATTTGCGAACGAAGCATGAATCAGAACTGGTCCGGGAACACGTTGAGTGGGCTTTGCTGCAACACGCTATGACCAATGGCTAGCGAGCGTTGTTTGCTCGTTTAGCCAGATGGCCATAACCAGCCGCTTGACCGCCGTTCTTAGGCGGCTTAGCGGAATGGCTAGTTGTTCCATCAGTTGTTTCATCAATAGATGAACCTGTCGCGCAATTCATCCAGATTCAATTCCCGCAAAATCTGTTCCAGCCTCTGCTGAGCATTCTTTCTCGGCGCGTCCTTGCGGCTGGCGATGATCAGCTCGTTCTTCATGGAATGCTCCCAACCAACCAGCTCTGTCACTGTCACCTGATAGCCATGTGCTTCCAGTTGTAAACAACGCAGTACGTTGGTGAGATGGCTGCCGAATTCGCGGGTGTGGATCGGGTGCCGCCAGATTTCAGAGAGCGGTGTTTTGCCGAACGACTGATTCTTGTTCATGTTCAGCACAGTTGCGACTTCGGCTTGGCAGCAGGGTATCAGCACGATGAATCTTGCCTGCTTGTGCAGAGCGAATTTTATCGCATCGTCAGTGGCTGTATTGCAGGCATGCAGTGCGGTGACAATATCGATTTGTTCGGGCAGTTGCGGCGAGTGGATGGATTCTTCCACTGTCAGGTTCAGAAACGACATGCGCGCAAAATCCAGCTTGGCAGCTAACTGTTGCGATTTGCTGACCAATTCCTCGCGAGTTTCGATGCCGTAAATATGGCCGACCTCATGCGCCTTAAAGAATAAATCGTAAATGATGAAACCCAGGTAGGATTTTCCCGCGCCGTGATCCGCCAGCGTCAGGTTTTGCCTGGTGGCGAGAACTTCATTTAGCAGCGGCTCGATGAAATGAAACAAGTGATACACCTGCTTTAGTTTGCGCCGGCTGTCCTGATTGAGCTCGCCGTCACGAGTCAGGATGTGCAGTTCTTTGAGTAGTTCGACGGACTGGCCGAGTTTGATATCTGGGATTGTGGGCATGATGGCGTGCTTTCTAGCAGCCTGTCTGGCTTCCCCGATTAAAAATAGCCACAAAAATCCAACAAATTACCGTAGCAAAATGATATAATTATCTCGGTTAATCAATAAGTTGAATATCATTTTATGAGCCGCTTCCAGCCGATCAAACGTGA
>JBGSKJ010000119.1:0-24533 GCA_041741275.1 Gallionella sp. | reverse complement strand
TCAGGCCAGCGCTTTGCCTTCGGCTTCCTCCAGATTCGCAGTCGCCCGCGACACCCTTGCCGTTCAGCTAACTCTTCCCCTTGCAGGGCGAGTAGAGGACTTTCACCTCCAAGTAAGTGCGCCCTGCCGGGCGCACCGATATAGGCCGGGGTGTAATACACACCGCCTGCCTTCTTTACTTCCGGTTTGTCTTCCACCACGGCACGGTTGCCTGCCGTCAGGCGGATAACCTTGCCGAGAAACTGTTCATACACGCTGCCGAGAATATCCGCGCCGAGCACGGAAAATTCGTAAGGGCAATCCGGGTAGTAGAGATTCTTGAAAATCTCCTTGAGCGGCTTGTCGTCTATTACGAGATTCAGCGTTAGTTCGTCCGGTGCTCCGGCACGGTGCTTCTCTTGAGTGAAGTGGAACAGACCAGAGTTGTAGCGGTCATCCGCCGCGCGGAATAACTCGCGCAGGCGGCCGTAAACGTTGACACCATTTTGCAACGCCATCAGCCGGCCATAGGGTTCGATGCCGCGGTCTTCGCAAATGCGCAGGAAGATGATGCGGTCTATGGTCTGCTGCACCGCGAAGTTGAGTTCGCGCTGGGTGAGATTTGCGTTGCGCAGCGCGATGTTGTGCGCGAGCAGGTCGCGCCAGTTCTCGATCTCTTCCAGAAACGCGCTGTCTACTTCGGTGGTGCCGCGCTTGCCTTTGGTGCTGACGGCGTATTTGTCGAACGAGCCCTTGAGCACCGCGTCCTTGGAAAAGATTGCGGCGATCTCGTCCCACTTTTCCGCATAGTCGCGGAAGGTGCAGTAGAACAGCCGTGACTTGCTGGCCTTGTCGCCCTTGTCGGGTTTCTGGCGGCAATCGTAGATGGCGAATTCTTCGAAGTCGGTGACGATGGACAGCGGCAATTTGGCCGACCACGCATAGCGGCGTAACTGGAATGCGGGTTCCACAGCATCCTTGACGTTGACCGACGGCTTTTTCGCTTCTAGGAAGAATTTGCGTTGGCCGCCGACACGGAAGCTGTAATCCGGTGCTTTGGTGGAGATGCCGACCTTGATCGCGTCTTCGTGGATGACATCACGGTAGGCTTCGGCATAGCCCGCGCTGTTGTCCATGTCCCAGCCGAGCGCCTTGAACAACGGGTCGATGAAATCGCGCCGCGCCTGCGTTTCGTTGTATTTGCCGCTGCGGTAGGCGTCGAGATTGTTCTCGAAGTTTTCAATCAGGGTCAGGACGGTTTGCGGGACGGGCATGGGCTTATCCTTCATCTAGCTAACCGACCGCCGCGAAAAATCCTTGGGGCGAAAACCCAGCACCGCGAGCACCGCGAAATAAATCACCACGCCTTCGGCAACCAGCACAGTCAAGCGCAGGATGCGCGACCAGCCCGAACTGGTCAGCCAGCTTTGCTCGCTGCCCATGCCGAACCACAGCGTGAGCCCCAACGCCAGCATGGCGATGCACACCTTGGCGAAGAATTTTGCCCAGCCGGGTTCGGGCCGGTAGATGCCGCGTTTGCGCAGATAGTGGAACAGGATCGCGGAATTCAGGCACGCGCCCAGGCCGATCGACAATGCCAGTCCGGCATGCTGTATCCAGCCGATGAACAGCGCGTTCATCGCCTGCGTAGCCAGCAGCGTCACGATGCCGATCTTCACCGGCGTCCTGATGTCCTGGCGCGCGTAGAAACCCGGCGCGAGTATCTTCACCAGGATCATGCCGATCAAGCCGATGCTGTAACCGATCAGCGCATAACTGGTCATCTGCACGTCATGCGCGGCGAACGCGCCATGCTGGAAGAAGGTCGCCAGCAGCGGCACTGCAATCAATCCCAGCGCCAATGCGGCGGGCAGCGTCAGCATGATGGTCAGTCGCAAGCCCCAATCCAGCAGTTTGGAATATTCCGCCGTGTTGTTCTCGGCATGGCATTTGGAAAGCGACGGCAACAGGATGGTGCCGATGGCCACGCCGAGTATGCCGGTGGGGAATTCCATCAACCGGTCCGCGTAATACAGCCACGACACGCTGCCCGCCACCAGAAACGAGGCAAATATGGTGTTGATGATCAGGCTGATCTGGGCGATGGACACGCCGAACACCGCCGGACCCATCTGTTTGATGACGCGCCACATGCCCTCATCCCTGAGGCTGAAGCGGATCGTTGGCAGCATGTCGATCTTTTTCAGGAACGGCAGTTGGAACGCCAGTTGCACGATGCCCGCGACGAATACCGCCCAGGCCAATGCCAGGATGGGCGGGTCGAAGTAAGGTGCCAGCCACAGCGCGCCGCCGATGAAGCAGATGTTGAGCAGGATGGGCGCGAACGCCGGCACCCAGAATTTGTTGTAGGTGTTGAGGATGCCCGCCGCCACCGCGACCAGCGAGATGAAGAAGATGTACGGCGAGGTGATGCGCAGCAATTGCACGGTGAGGTCGAACTTTGCGGCATCCCTGAGGAAGCCGGGCGCGCTGATATACACCAGTATCGGCGCGGCGATGATACCGACCAGCGTGACCACGAACAGGATGATCGCCAGCATGGTGGTGACGTGATCGACCAATAATTTGGTCTCGTCGTGCCCGCGGCGGTTCCTGTACTCGCCGAAGATCGGCACGAAGGCCTGCGAGAACGCTCCCTCGGCGAACAGGCGGCGCAACAGGTTGGGCAGCTTGAACGCGACAAAGAACGCATCCGTCGCCGCACCCGCACCGAAGATCCGCGCAATCAGCACATCGCGCGCGAACGCGAGGATGCGCGAAACCAGCGTCAGGCTGCTGATGGTGGCGAGCGCTTTAAGCAGGTTCATGCCTTGCCCACCCGAAATCCATGCATGGAATTACCAGATGTTGCGGCGCGGATCGCGACGCTCTATGCCACTGACCGGAAGCGGCCCGGCGGCTTCGGCGGCCCTGATGTTGCGCCCGGAGCGCACCTTGAGGCGATTCTCGGCCACATACCGCTTGAGCATTTCAAACGCCTGGGCATCCGCTCCCTGCAACGAGGCGCGCACTACCACGCACTTTACCCCATCGGAAACCACCGGACGGATATATGAAGAATAGGTCTTGCGCCCGTCACCCCCCGTCCTGGCCAACGAGTCGCACATCTGTTCCGCCCAATCCGGCACGGCAAAAGTCTCGCCATCCAGTGTCAGACCGAGTATCACCCATTCATCTTGTTGCGTAATCATCCCGCCCCCTTGAGTGCATGGCCTCATGTAAATCATGCAATATTCACACCGCGCAAATCATATCATCGAATCACCACAAACCCGCCCGGGCGAGTGACACGCAAAATGATTTGCAAAATCCCGCATGAATCATTAGAATGCGCGCCTTTCGTCGTACCGAATTTCAAGGAGTAGTCATGGCCAATACCGCACAAGCCCGCAAGCGTGCCCGTCAAGCAGTCAAACTGAATGCCCACAATAGCAGCCTGCGCTCTGAACTGCGCACTGCGGTCAAGAAGGTGATCAAGGCGGTCGAAGCCGGCGACAAAGCCGCAGCAGCAGCCGTCTACCAATCTTCCGTCAGCGCCGTGGATCGCATCGCCGACAAGAAGATCATCCACAAGAACAAGGCCGCTCGCCACAAGAGTCGCCTGTCTGCGGCGATCAAGGCAATGGCGTAACTGCCCAGCAGCATTGATTCACCGCACAAGCCGACAGCGATGTCGGCTTGTTTGCTTTGTGGAACTAATTTGGAGTGCGGCCTGCGTGTGTTGTTGGGGCTTTAGCCCCTTACAACCACGGCGTACCCCTTGCGGGTGTACGGGTCGCCACTTTACAAAGCGCAGACAAGTCTGATGCAACTACTGATGAGACTACTAGCCATCTGACTAACCCAGCAAAATACGCTGGGCAAGTCATTGGTTATAGCCATTCCACCAAGCAATCCAAAGACGATTGCCAAGTGGCTGGTTATGCGCACTCAAATTAAAAGCTGGATTCCCTCCTTCGCGGGAATGACAGTTTAGCGGTTTTCTGTTTTGGAATGGCATTGTTTCCCTTGCCTAGACGGGGCTGTTTGGCTCAATATACGCACCCTGTTATGGCTGAACGGCGGACAAGTCCGCCGTCTTGTTTTTTAGAGGTTCCATATGTCGCATGTAATGAACACTTATGCCCGCCTCCCCGTCGCTTTCGTGCGCGGTGAAGGCGCGTGGCTGTGGGATACCGAAGGCAAGCGCTATCTGGACGGATTGGCCGGCATCGCCGTGAACACCCTGGGGCACGCGCATCCGCGTTTCACCGCCGCGCTGAACGAACAGATCGGCAAACTGATCCACTGCTCCAACGTCTATCAGGTGAACGGGCAGGAACTTCTGGCCGACAAGTTGTGCAGCCTGACCAACATGCAGGAAGTGTTCTTTTGCAATTCGGGCTGCGAGGCTAATGAGGCCGCGATCAAGCTGGCGCGCATGTACGGCCATCGGCAAGGCATCGAGGCGCCCGCCATCATCGTGATGGAAAAAGCCTTCCACGGACGCACGCTGGCGACGCTTTCCGCCACCGGCAACCGCAAGGTGCAGGCCGGTTTCGAGCCGCTGGTAAAAGGTTTTGTGCGGGTTCCCTACAACGACCTGGACGCGATCCGCCAGGTCGCGCAACACAATCGCGAAGTGGTTGCGGTGCTGGTCGAGCCGATCCAGGGCGAAGGCGGAATCCGCACACTGGACATTCATTACCTTCAACAACTGCGGCAGATCTGTGACGAGCAGAACTGGCTGCTGATGCTGGATGAGGTGCAATGCGGCATCGGGCGCACCGGCAAGTGGTTCGCCTTTCAGCACACGGGAATATTGCCGGACGTGATGACGCTCGCCAAAGGCCTGGGCTCAGGCGTGCCGATCGGGACATGCATAACCTCGGGCAAAGCAGCCGGAATCTTCCAGCCGGGCAATCACGGCTCGACGTTCGGCGGCAATCCGCTGGCTTGCACGGCCGGACTGGCCACGCTGGATATTCTGGAACAGGATAAATTGCTGGCACATGCCGACAGTCTCGGGCGATTTATTCGCGAAGGTTTCGCCACCGCCCTGCAGGGCGTTAATGGCGTCAAGGAGATTCGCGGACAAGGTCTGATGATCGGCATCGAACTCGAAAAACCCTGCGGTGAATTGGTCAAACAAGCTCTCGCCCGGGGATTGCTGGTCAACGTGACGGCCGACAGCGTGATCCGCCTGTTGCCACCGCTGGTGATGACCCAGGGCGAAGCTCAGCAGTTGCTGGATATCCTGTGCCCGTTAATCAAAGAATTTTTGCAATCCTGATCGGAAGTGAGCCATGCCAGCAAAACAGATGGCGACAGCAAGCATCAAGCATTTTTTACAGTTCAGGGACTTCACCCGTGAGGAGTTCGAATACCTGTTCGAGCGCACCCGCATCATCAAACAGAAGTTCAAGGCCTACCAGCAATACTGGCCTCTGACCGACCGCACGCTGGTAATGATCTTCGAGAAGGCCAGCACGCGCACGCGCCTGTCGTTCGAAGCCGGCATCCAACAGCTGGGCGGCTCGGCGATCTACCTGAACACCCGCGACTCGCAACTGGGTCGCGGCGAGCCGGTGGAAGATGCCGGACAGGTGATCTCGCGGATGAGCGATCTGGTGATGATCCGCACCTTCGAGCAAACCATCATCGAGCGCTTCGCGGCGAACTCGCGCGTGCCGGTGATCAACGGCCTGACCAACGAATATCATCCCTGCCAGATCCTCGCCGACATCTACACCTATATCGAGCAGCGCGGAACGATCCGGGGCAAAACCGTGGCGTGGATCGGCGACTCCAACCACATGTGCAACACCTGGTTGCAGGCTGCGGAGATACTGGACTTCAACGTGCATGTCTCGACCCCGCCCGGCTACGAAGTCGAACCGGAGCGCGCCGGATTGTTCGGCGAGGATCACTATGAGGAGTTTACCGACCCGATGGAGGCCGCGCACGGCGCCGATCTGGTGACCACCGACGTGTGGACCAGCATGGGCTTCGAGGCCGAGAACGAGGAACGCATGAAAGACTTCGCCGATTGGCAGGTGGACGAGGACATGATGCGCGTCGCCGCAAAAGACGCGCTGTTCATGCACTGCCTGCCCGCGCATCGCGGCGAGGAAGTCTCCGCCGGCGTGATGGACGGCCCGCAAAGCCTGGTGTGGGATGAGGCGGAGAATCGGTTGCATGTGCAGAAGGCGCTGATGGAATATCTGCTGCTGGGCAAAATAAATAACTAACGTCCCCTCCCCCTTGCAGGGGGAGGGCTAGGGAGGGGGTAGAAATGTTCGGCATCAACTTAACGTCCTCACCCCCTAAGTGAAACAACTAGCCATTCGACTAGGCTGCAAGCAGCCGCAGCCAAGTCGCTGGTTAATCCTAACCTTCCCCCTCAATGGGGAAGGAACCGATTTGTAGATTTTTAACAGAGAAAAATGAAATGAGCGACATCAAAAAAGCCGTCCTCGCCTACTCCGGCGGACTCGACACCTCGGTCATCCTGAAATGGCTGCAGGACACATATAAATGCGAAGTGGTCACCTTCACCGCCGACATCGGCCAGGGTGAGGAGTTGGAACCGGCGCGCGCCAAGGCGCTGAAAATGGGCATCAAGCCCGAGAACATCTTCATCGACGACATGCGCGAGGAATTCGTGCGCGATTTCGTGTTCCCGATGTTCCGCGCCAACACCGTGTATGAAGGCGAATACCTGCTCGGCACCTCGATCGCGCGTCCGCTGATCGCCAAGCGTCTGATCGAGATCGCCGCCAAGACCGGCGCGCAAGCCATCTCGCATGGCGCGACCGGCAAAGGCAACGACCAGGTGCGTTTCGAGCTGGGCGCTTACGCGCTGAACCCGAACATCAGGGTCATCGCGCCGTGGCGGGAATGGGATCTGTTGTCGCGCGAAAAACTGATGGCTTACGCCGAGAAAGCAGGCATCCCCATCGACATGAAACACAAACAGGGCGGTTCGCCCTACTCGATGGATGCCAACCTGCTGCATATTTCCTATGAAGGCCGCCATCTTGAAAACCCCGCCGCCGAAGCCGAAGAGTCCATGTGGCGCTGGACCGTGTCACCGGAAAAAGCGCCGGATGTCACCGAGTACCTGGACATCGAGTTTGCCACCGGCGACATCGTGGCGCTTAATGGCACCAAGATGACACCGGCGCAGGTGCTGGCCAAACTGAACCAACTGGGCGGCAAGCATGGCATCGGCCGCCTCGATCTGGTGGAGAACCGCTACGTCGGCATGAAGTCGCGCGGCTGCTACGAGACCCCCGGCGGAACCATCATGCTCAAGGCGCATCGCGCGATCGAATCGATCACTCTGGATCGCGAAGTGGCTCACCTGAAAGACGACCTGATGCCGCGCTACGCAAGCATGATCTACAACGGTTATTGGTGGAGTCCGGAACGCCGCGCGCTGCAAACCCTGATCGACCATACCCAGCAGTCCGTCAACGGCTGGGTGCGCGTCAAACTGTACAAGGGTAATGTGATCGTCGTCGGCCGCGACTCCAAGACCGACTCGCTGTTCGACCCGACCATCGCCACCTTCGAGGATGACAAGGGCGCATACGACCAGAAGGATGCGGCGGGCTTCATCAAGCTGAACGCGCTGCGCCTGCGCATCGCGGCGAATTTGCACAAGAAAAAATAACCTGTAGGCTGGCGGTGAGCAACGCGAAACCCGGCAAGCTCATTGCAGCCAAATGCCCGGGTTCATGCCGCACCCCGGCCTACGGTCTGCCGGCTTAAGGAGAGAATCGTGATATATGAACTGAGCGGAGACATTTTGTTGAGCGGCGCAAAAGCCATCGCCCAGGGCGTTGCTCCCAACGATGACTTCCACCACGGCCTGGCGCTGCAACTGCGCGAGCGCATGCCCTCGATGTACAAGGATTTCCGCCACCATTGCCAGACCAAACATCCGAAGGCGGGAGAATTATGGACCTGGATGAGCAGTGACGGGCGATTCATCGTCAACCTGTTCACGCAGGACGCCGCTTACGATCTCGGCAGCAAGCCCGGACATGCCACACTGCATCACATCAACCATAGCCTGCATGCACTGCGCAACTTCGCGCAAAAGGAATCAGTCGGCAGTATCGCATTGCCGCGTCTGGCATGCGGGATTGGCGGACTGGCCTGGGCCGAGGTAAAGCCGCTGATCGAAAAACATCTGGGCGATCTCGGCATTCCGGTTTACGTCTATATCACTTACCAAAAAGGCGCGAAAGCCAACGAACCCCAATAGAAGGAAACAACATGTCAGACAAATTCGACAAAGTCAGCATAGCAAAAAAAGCCAACGTTTTTTTCGACGGCAAGTGTGTATCGCATTCCGTTTTTTTCCCGGATGGCTCGCGCAGGACCGTAGGCGTGATACTGCCCGGCACCCTCACCTTCAACGTCGGCACACCCGAACTGATGGAGATCACCTCCGGCACCTGCCGCGTGAAGATCGGTGACGAAGCTGATTTTACAACCTATGCTGCGGGCAGCCAGTTCTCGGTAGCCGCCAACAGCCGCTTCGTGATCGAGACGAATGAAGTGGTGAATTACGTGTGTAGCTTCGGCTAAACCCAAACCCCTCCCGACCGCCCTTTATCAAGGGAAGAGTTGAACGCAGCGAAGGGAAAATAATCGCTCCTCCCCTGACAAGGGGAGGCCGGGAGGGGTTAAGTGAAGTCTATCCAATTTAATTAAGTTACTGGAGCAACCATGCCAACCTTCGACATCGTTTCAGAAGTAGACAAGACCGAAGTCAAGAATGCGGTCGAGCAGACCAACAAGGAGGTCAGCACGCGCTTCGACTTCAAGGGCTCGGATGCTCGCGTCGAGCAAGCCGAACTCAAGCTCACCGTGTGGGCCGACAACGAATTCCAGCTCGGGCAGGTGCAGGATATCCTGAACACCAAACTGATCAAGCGCGGCGTGGACATAAAATGCCTGGAGATCAGTGACAAGATCGAAAAGGTCAGCGGCAACAAGATAAAACGCAGCTGCGATGTAAAGGTCGGCGTTGAGATCGAACTGGCGAAAAAGATCGTCAAGCACATCAAGGACAGCAAGATGAAAGTGCAGGCCAGCATCCAGGGCGATACCGTGCGCATCTCCGGGAAAAATCGCGACGATCTGCAGGATGCCATCGCATTCGTCAGGAAAACCATCACTGACTTCCCGTTGCAGTATCAAAACTTCCGCGACTGAATTTTGCCGCGAAATGGAACATCGCTACTGACTTTCTGCTATAGAGTCGCCCATGAAAAACAGCATCGATGCACAGATTGAATTTTCTTTCAAAGGAGAGACTTACTCTCTAACCACGAATATCGACCTGGATGAGTTCATGGAACACGAACATTCATTTCCGTCGTTTCATGCAAGATTGGCTCGTGACAATAAGATCGACACCTATTCCTATCTTTATGAGGTCATGCTGGAAACGGGGATCCGGTTTGCCAATGCCCAGGGACTCGCTGCGGATTTTCTAAGCGATGGGGATTTCAACCAGGGGGCATTTATAACCGCGTGGCAGGAAAATAGGGTTCTAGCGCAGTTAGAGCCCATCGCAGCGCGCGAATTGGGCATCGCGAATCTCAACCAGCATCAGGGACTCAAAAACGCACTCGTCCAAGCATACAATCTGGGGAAACGCACATGAAAACCGTTCTGGTTCTGTTCGCCGATGGCAGTGAAGAACTGGAGGCCATCACGATCGTCAACATTCTGCGTCGTGCCGGTGTTTCAGTCACCCTGGCAGGATTGCATACAGGCGCGTTACGGGGCAGTCGCGGCGTGACACTGATGCCGGATTGCACGCTGGATGAGGTGCTGCATAAAGACTTTGACATGATCGTCCTGCCCGGTGGCCAGCCCGGCACCGATCATTTGAAAGCCGATATGCGGGTTTTGGAGTTGGTGAAACGAATGGAACAACAGGGAAGATTTGTCGCTGCGATCTGCGCCGCACCGTCGGTGCTGGCCAGCGCCGGATTGCTTGACGGCAAACAAGCCACCAGCTTCCCCGGTGCACTCGATCCATTCCCGCGAGTCATGCAGCAACGCACTTCAGTTGTGGAAGACGGCAAGCTGATCACCTCGCGCGGCCCCGGCACAGCAATGGATTTCGCGCTCACGCTGGTGGAACGACTGGCCGGCAAGGCCAAGCGCAAGGAAGTCGAAACGGGTTTGCAGCGCTAAGGCTCTCCCGGTTCAGGCGGTCGGGGTCCCATTTGCCGGAGTGTATCTGATGCCCGTGCAGATGGCGTTATCGGCGGCTGATCCCGGATACCCATTCAATACAGGAACCGCTTCACGTCTGCAGCATCGAAAGGCCACCCGAGTTCCCCGCCATTGTCAGTGCGCAGCAACACCGGGATGCGTGTGCCGTATCGCGCCAGCAGGCCGACGTCTCCGGCAATGTCGATGTGTTCCATTGCAATCTCCATCCCGCGCAGGGTCGCCTCGGCCTGCTCGCACAGGTGGCAGTTTGAAGTGCCATAAAGGATGAGCGCAGGCATCCTGGCAAACGACTAATGCAAGTTGATTATCCGCCAGTCGTGCTGTTCGGCATGCGCACGCAACGTGGCATCCGGATTCACCGCGACCGGATGTTTCACCTTGCTCAGCAACGGCAAATCATTTAATGAATCGCTGTAGAAGGTGCTGTCGGCGAAGCTGTCCATGTTCCAGCCGCGCGCCGCCAGCCAGTTGTCCAGGCGGGTGATCTTGCCCTCGCGGAACGAGGGCACGCCGTCAACGCTGCCGGTGAATTCACCATCCTTGTGTTCCGGTTCGGTGGCGATCAGATTCTCTATGCCGAATTCGCGCGCGATCGGCGCGGTGACAAAGCTGTTGGTCGCGGTGATGATGACACACACATCCCCGGCCGAGCGGTGGCGGTCGACCAGGTCGCGCGCCGGCTGGGTGATCATGTCCGACACCTGCTCGCGCATGAATCGTTGATGCCACTCGTCCAGGGTTTTGCGGGAATGACGCGACAGCGGCTTCAATTGAAAATCCAAAAACTCGCGGATGTCCAAAGTCCCCGCCTTGTAGTGCTCATAGAAGGCCAGGTTTTTGGCTTCGAACAGTTCGCGATCGAGCACGCCGATGCGGATCAGGAATTGCGACCACTCGAAATCGCTGTCGCCGTTTAATAATGTATTGTCCAGATCGAATAATGTCAGGTTCACTTCGACTCCAATTCTTGTTGCATGACTTCCTTTAACAGCGGCACGGAAGGCGCGCGGTGCAGGCGCAGCGAAAGTTCATCCAGCGCATCCAGCACCCCCATCAGGCTGGGCAGGTCGCGCCGTCCGTGGCGCAACAGATATTGCGTGACCTCGGCAGGCAGCGCAAAGCCTCTCTCTCTCGCATGCTGCATCAATGCCTGGGCTTTCTCCTCGTCGCTCAGGCCGTGCAACTGGTACACCAGGCCCCATCCCAAACGGGTGCGCAGATCGTCGCGCAACTTGAGATGCAGCGGCGATTCCTTGCCGCTCACCAGCAGCATGCCGCCGCCGTCGCGTATCTGGTTGTACAGGTCGAACAGCCCGATCTGCTCAGCGTCATCCAGCATCTCGACATCATCCACCGCCACCACTGCCGCGCCCATGTCCATATTCCGGGGCGGGACGCGGCCTTGCGCATAGACCGCGCTGTGCTGTGCATCCAGCACCTCTCTTACGCAAGCTTGCAGCAAATGGCTCTTGCCGCTGCCGGTCTCACCCCACACATAAAAACACCGCTCGCTGCTGCTGCCGGTCAGGGCATGGCGCAATGCCGAGAGCAATTCCGGGTTGCGTCCCACCACGAAATTATCCAGCGTGGGTTGCTTGTCGGGAGCGATATCGAGTAATAATTGACTCACGCAAAGCCTCTTAAAATTCTATTTTACGGGATGAAGCGCAAGGAGCCGCGCATAACCAGCGACTTGCCCGCTTGTGGGCTTAGTCGAATAGCTAGTAGTTTTATCAGTGAACGACGAGACATATCGGATAGATAGGCGTACCCGCAAGGGGTAGGCCGCGCGGTTCCCGCAGCTGAAGCTGCGACCGCTGCGCACAGGAGTGAACGAGCACGCGACACGGCGATTCGCCCTTAAAATGAATTTTTTCATGGTTTGCGGTACATGTCGCTGTCCAGATACCACCCTTTCCCATGACGCAGTGCGACCAGCAGGATGGCGGACAACGGCAGCGCCAGCAGCACGCCGAAAAAGCCGAACAGTTGCCCGAAGGCGAGCAGCGCGAAGATCACCGCCAGCGGATGCAGGCCGACGCGATCGCCCACCAGCCACGGGGTAACGACCATGCCCTCGATCAACTGGCCCGCGCCGAACACGCCCCACACCCACAGCACACCGCTAAAATCGGGGAATTGCATCACTGCGGCCAGCGTCGCAAGCGCCAGACCGACGATCATGCCCAGATAGGGAACGAACACCAGCATGCCCGCAACGATGCCGATGGGCAGCGCGAATTCCAGCCCGACCAGCCACAGCACGATGCTGTAATAGGTGCTCATCAGCAGCATCACGGAGATCTGCCCGCGCAGGAATTCCGCCAGAATGCGATCCACCTCGGCCAGAATCTCATTGACCTTGGCGTGCCAGTGGCGCGGCAAAAGATCGTCCACATGATTGACCAACTGGTTCCAGTCGCGCAGCAGATAGAACATCGCGACCGGGATCAGCAACAAATTGATCAACACCGCGATGATCGCCCCGCCGCTGCTGCCCAGCCACGGCAGCAGTTTCGCCGCCACCCCGCCCGCACTCTTCCAGTGGCTGAGCAGCATATCCTTCACTGCCTGGCTGTCCCATTGCAGATCCTGGCCTGCCCACTGCTGCAATAGCGGCAACAGGCGCAGGCGAGCCGCCTCTATCCAGTCCGGCAGGCGCGTGACGAACCGGCCGACCTCTTTTTCCAGCAGCGGCAGCATGATCAGCAGCAGCACGGCGAACAGCAGCAGCAATCCGCACATCACCAGCACCACAGCCAGCGTGCGCGGTATCTTCCAGGCGCACAGCCGCTGCACCGGCGGATTGCAGATATAGGCGAGGATGCCGGCCGCGACGAACGGGGTCAGTATCGGGCTGAGCAGATACAACAGCAGAACGGCCGCCGCCAGGAAGAACAGCCATTGCACGGCAGCGAAGCGGGATAGGGGCATTTGAGGTAAAATTCGCAAAAATTCGTGCCGCACTTTATCCTGTAGAAAGTGAAAACTCAACTTGAATACCCCTTCCAACCCACCTTCTGCCGCTAGCAGCGGCAGCCTTGCCAACCGCGATGGCCTCACCTACCTGGATGCAGGGGTAGACATGGACGCGGGTGACCGCCTCGTCGAGAACATCAAACCGTTCGCCAAACGCACCATGCGCCCCGAAGTGCTGAACGGCATCGGCGGCTTCGGTGCACTGGTGGAGATCTCCAAAAAATACCGCGAACCTGTGCTGGTGTCCGGCACGGACGGTGTTGGCACCAAACTCAAACTCGCGTTTGAACTGAACCGCCACGACACGGTGGGCATCGACCTGGTCGGCATGAGCGTCAACGACATCCTGGTGCAGGGCGCGGAGCCGCTGTTCTTCCTCGATTATTTCGCGTGCGGCAAACTCGATGTGGATGCCGCCACCGAAGTCATCAGGGGCATCGCATTCGGTTGTGAACAGGCGGGCTGCGCACTGATCGGCGGCGAAACCGCCGAGATGCCCGGCATGTATCCGGCCGGGGAATATGACCTCGCGGGTTTCGCGGTGGGCGTGGTGGAAAAAGCCGGCATCATCAGCGGCGCGGACATCAAGGCGGGCGATGCAGTGATCGGCCTCGCCTCGAACGGCGCACATTCCAACGGCTACTCGCTGGTGCGCAAGATCATCAGCACGCACCAGGTCGACCTTGCGCAAAAACTGGACGGCAAGCCGCTGTCCGACCTGATCATGGCACCCACGCGCATCTACGTGAAACCGCTGCTGGCACTGATGAAATGCCTCACCGTGAAAGGCATGGCGCATATCACCGGCGGCGGCCTGCTGGAAAACGTGCCGCGCGTGCTGCCGCAAAATGTCGTGGCACAACTTGACGGCAAGTCCTGGCACACACCCGCGCTGTTCGACTGGCTGCGCGAGATGGGCAATGTCGCGCCGCAGGAGATGTATCGCACCTTCAACTGCGGCATAGGCATGGTGGTGATCGTGGACAGGAGCGATGCCGAGGCGGCGCTGGTGCAACTCAACGCCGCCGGTGAGCGCGCAACCGTGATCGGCATGATTCGTCCCCGTCAGGGTTCTGAAGCACAAACGCAAGTTTCGTAGGGTGGATACGCGCTCCGTTCTTTATCCACCCCGCCACACTTGTAGGAGCGTGGCATGTCCCGCTCCCACGGTTCTCATTTCGATATAGCTAAAATTCATGCAGCATCAGCGCCAAATGTAAATGAAAAAAATCGTCATCCTGATCTCCGGTCGAGGCAGCAACATGGCAGCATTGCTGAAAGCGAAGCTGCCCTGCCGTATCGCCGCGGTGATCAGCAATCGCGCGGATGCCACGGGGCTGAGCATCGCCAAATCACATGGCATTCCCACGGCTGTCGTCGATCATCGCGACCATGCGGATCGTGCCAGTTTCGATGCCGCGCTGGCCCAAAAGATAGACAGCTATGATCCCGATTTCGTGGCACTCGCGGGCTTCATGCGCATCCTCACGCCGGGTTTCGTCACTCGCTATCACGGCAAACTGGTCAATATCCACCCCTCGCTGCTGCCGGCATACGGCGGGCTCGACACCCACGCCCGCGCCTTGCGCGACGGGGTGATGATCCATGGCTGCACGGTTCACTACGTCACTCCCGATCTCGATCATGGCCCGATCATCATCCAGGCTGCCGTGCCGGTGCAGCGTGACGACACCGAACAGACTCTGGCGGCTCGCGTACTGCGCGAAGAGCATCGCATCTACCCGCAAGCGATGCGCTGGCTGTGCACCGGACAGATCGAACTGACCGGGCAGGGAAAGGTGCTGTACAGGCGCCGCAAACAAATGGGGCACACGCTGTTCTCCCCCGGATTGGAGTAATCATGAAATCATCATTACAGGTTCTCGCATGGCTCATGCTGTGTCTCGTCGGTTCTGCCGTGGCTGCCCCGCCGACCGGCATCCTGGCCAGTTACGATATTTACAAAGGCCCGATGAAAATCGGCCGGATCGAGGAGAGCTTTGCACGCGACAAAGATCGCTACACGCTGACCAGCACCTCGCGAGCAGTCGGCCTGCTGGCGATATTCAATCCGGGCAAGATAATGTTGAGCAGCACCGGCCTGGTGGGTGCCCGGGGTCTGCAACCGCTGCGCTTCAGCGATTTGCGCGAAAATCACGAGGAAAAGGATCGCCGTGCCGAACTCGATTGGAATGCCAAACGAATCACCCTGATCCAGCAAGCGCAGCGCACTTCTGTCGCTCTGCCCGAAGGAACCCAGGATCGACTGAGCGCGATGTATCAATTCATATACCTGTCGCCGCAGGCCGGCACTTCGCTGGATTTTCCGATGACCAACGGCGGCAAGCTGGATAACTACCATTACGCCATCACGCGCGGGGAAACGCTCAAAACACCCGCCGGCGAATTCAGCACACTCTACCTGGACAGCAAGGCAAAAAAAGGCGAAAGCCGCACCGAGATATGGCTGGCCACGCAGCAATATAATCTGCCGTGCAAAATGATCATCACCGACGCCGATGGCGGTCAACTCACCCAGATATTGAACAAACTCGACGTCAGGTAGGCCCGGAACATAGACCACGCAGGCGTGGCGGGACATACCCCACTCCGACTCCATACACATTGCCGCTCCCTGAAATCATGACCACGCCAATCGCCGAATACCATCCATGCTGATCACCGAATACCGTTTGGAACTCGTCATCCAGGCACTGCGTGCCATCCTGCCGCTGGCGCATCCCGCAGACACAACACTGCGCTATTTTTTCAAGAACGAGCGCATCGGTTCCAACGAGCGCGAACTGGTCGCCGAGACCGTGTTCGGCGTGCTGCGCCACCGCCTGTTGCTGGAGCACGCCTGCGCCGGAAATGCGACACCGCGCCGCATGGCGCTCGCCCATCTGCACAGGTTCGGCGGCTACAACCTGCGCGAACTCGAACCGGTGTTGCAGCGCGACGAGAAGGATTGGCTAGCCACCGTCAAGGGCGTCAAATTAAGCGACATGCCGTTGTCGGTGCAGGCCGAGCTGCCCGATTGGCTGGTGGAGAAGATGCGAAGCTCATACTCGGATGCCGACATCCTCACCATCGGTCAGTCGATGCAGCAGGGCGCTCCGCTGGACATCCGCGTCAACACCCTGCTCGCCAAGCGCGAGGAAGTGCTACGGCAACTGCGCGACAAAAACATCGCAGCGACCGCCACGCCCTACTCGCCGATCGGCATCCGCCTCAAGGAAAAGATCCCGCTGAACAAGGACGCGCTGTTCACCGAAGGCAAGGTCGAAGTGCAGGACGAAGGCAGCCAACTGCTCGGTTTCCTGCTCGCCCCCAAGCGCAACGACATGGTGGTGGATTTTTGTGCCGGTGCCGGCGGCAAGACACTGATGCTGTCGGCGCTGATGAACTCGCAAGGCCGTTTGTACGCGATGGACGTCTCCGAAAAGCGCCTCGCCAATCTCAAGCCGCGCCTGAAGCGTTCCGGCGCCAGCAACATCCAGCCCATGCTGATCTCGCACGAGAACGACCTCAAGGTGAAACGTCTGGCAAGCAAGATCGACCGCGTGCTGGTGGACGCGCCGTGCAGCGGGCTGGGCACGCTGCGCCGCAACCCGGATCTGAAATTCCGCCAGTCGCCCGGCAGCCTCGAAGAGCTCACCCAAAAGCAAGCCGCCATCCTCGCCTCTGCCAGCCGCCTGTTGAAAAAAGGCGGCCGCCTGGTGTATGCAACGTGCAGCATCCTGCCCGAAGAGAACCAGCACATCGTGCAGGCCTTCCTCGCCAAGCATCCCGATTTCGTGCTGCGCCCGGTCAGCGAGATATTGCAGCAACAAAAGATCGCGCTGGAAATGGATGATTATCTGGAATTGCGCCCCCATATACACGATACAGATGGGTTTTTCGCGGCGGTTATGGAGCGCATTTAATCACCAAAGGCAACTATAGCCACTGTAAAATGTCAGTATTGGCGCAGTAGCATCAAATTGCACTTAGAGATTTTCCTCGGGAGGTTGCATGTTTTCAGATTTACTGCTTGTTTTGTCGGCTGGCATGCTGGATATGCCGTGGTGGGGCTACGTGCTCGTCACACTGGCACTCACCCATATCACCATCGCATCGGTAACCATATTCTTGCACCGTCACCAGGCGCATCACGCTCTGGAACTGCACCCTGTCGCCAGTCATTTTTTCCGCTTCTGGCTGTGGTTGACTACCGGCATCGTGACCAAGGAATGGGCATCCATCCACCGCAAGCATCACGCCAAATGTGAAACCGTGGATGACCCGCACAGCCCGCAGATTCTGGGAATCAAAAAAGTACTGCTGGAAGGCTACGAGCTTTATCGCAATGAAGCCGCGAACCTCGAAACGCTGGAAAAATACGGCCGCCATACACCGGACGACTGGTTGGAGCACAAGCTGTACACGGGGCACAGCATGCTGGGCATCATGCTGATGCTGCTCATCGATGTGCTGCTGTTCGGCGCGATCGGCATCACCATCTGGGCGGTGCAAATGGCCTGGATACCTGTCACTGCGGCAGGCATCATCAATGGTGCCGGGCACTATTTTGGCTATCGCAATTTCCAGCCTGCCGATGCCTCCACCAACATCGTGCCATGGGGCATCCTGATCGGCGGAGAGGAACTGCACAACAATCACCACACCTATATCGGCTCCGCCAAACTCTCCAACAAATGGTATGAGTTCGATATCGGCTGGATGTACATCCGCAGCCTGGAAACAGTTGGGCTGGCCGCGGTCAAACGGGTCGCGCCGAAGGTGCGGCTGAATACCGCCAAAACGGTGTGCGATATCGATACGCTACGTGCGGTACTAGCCAATCGCTACGAAGTAACGGCGAAATATGCCAAGCTGTTGCAACGAACTTATCGTGATGAAATGGCCCTGCTCAAGCAGCGCATGCCCGACCTCGGCAAGGTCGATCTCAAGCGCATCAGGCATTGGCTGCATATCGATGAGACCAATCTGAGCGGACAGGAGAAATTAAAATTGGGCTTGGTGATACAGACTTGTCAGAAGCTGAATATCGCCTACAGCTTGCGCCAGGATCTCGTCGCGATCTGGCATCGCTCCACGGCGACCAAGGAACAGATGGTGAAAGAACTCGAAGACTGGTGTCATCGCGCCGAAGCCAGCGGCATCGAAGCACTGCAACAGTTTTCCAGACGCTTGCGCTGTTACGCCTGAGTTCTACTCATGCCTGAAAGAAAAGGCCTGTTGCGCAAGCAACAGGCCTTTTTCATAGCCAAGAAGAACCACATCGCCGCGTGATTCAGTTGGGGCTATCCACCGAGAACAAGCTCCACGGGCATCGTTGAAACATCAAGTCGACGAGTGACCACTTTTAGGCAGGCAGTTAGAATATGTATATAGTCGCTACGTGCCAATATCAGAAGATCAAAGTTGATGCTGGGAACTACCGCTTCTAAACTTTAGCGGTCGTTGTATGGCAAATTCCTCAAGCATCTGGATGTCCGCTATGTAGTGCCTTCGCTAGGCGGCCACTTTGTGCCAAAACCGACCAATTAGGATTAGACGCTAACTCACGACTAGCAAGGAATAATACAACTATCGAATTTCCGTTAATTTCCATTCTGCAACGCCATCACGCAAATGCACAGATTTATAACCCTCCTTGCGCAACAGCTCTACTGCATCTATCGCCATCAGGCAATACGGACCACGACAGTAAGCAACAATCGAACGGTCTTTGGGCAGTTCAGCTAATCTTTGACGCAACTCTTCCAGCGGGATTGATCTTGCGAAAGGAAGGTGTGCTGCCAAATATTCCTCCGTCGGCCTGACATCAAGAACCACGATTTCACCCTTGCGGGCGGCCTTCATCAGGCTTTCGCGGTCACTTGCCACCATGTCATCCGGTTGCGTGACGATCTTCTGCAATGCCAGTTGCAATTCGATCAACCGCTCTTCCGCCAGCGTATGAATCTGCACCCAAAGATCAGCCACCGATTTATCGGCAAGCCTGTAGTAGATGTTCTTGCCCTGCCGCTCGGTCTCGACCACGTGTGCCGTGCGCAATTCGCGCAAGTGCGCGCTGACCAGTTTTACGCTGATGGCCGTTTCGCGTGCCAAAGTCTCCACCGTCTTTTCACCCTGGCACAGCAGCTCGATCAGCTCCAGTCGCTTGGGGCTGGAAAACACCTTGCCGATCCGCGCGACCTGTTCGTAAAGCAGATCCTTGACCTTGCGTGCGTCTTTCATGTTTTCAATCCATTAACCAATAGAATGTATGACATATACTTTAAACTATATTGACATAATATAGCAACCGGTGCTCTAATCATTCCAACGATAACTAGATTGTTGATCAACCAGAGAGGTTGCCATGAGAACCTTGTTCATTCTCAACGATGCCCCTTACGGTAGCGAACGCACCTACAACGGTTTGCGTCTGGCAGGAGCCATTTCCAAGCAGGAAGGAAATGCAGTGCGGGTCTTCCTGATCGGCGATGCTGCTTCATCTGCACATCTCAACCAGAAGGTGCCACAGGGTTTCTACAGCATCGAAGTGATGCTGGGTAACGTGGCACGGCACGGCGGGGAAGTGGGCATCTGCGGTACCTGCATGGATGCGCGTGGCATGACTGACGGCGATATTCTGGAAGGTGCGCATCGCAGCACGTTGGTAGAGCTTGCCGATTGGACCGCATGGGCGGACAAGGTTCTGGTGTTTTAAGGAGCGTAAGATGTTTTTCAAGCAACTGGCAACGAAAGAGTCTTCATTGTCTTACTTCTTCGGCTGCGGCGGCAAGGGCAAGTCCGTGGCGGTGGACGTGGTCGCGGGCGATGAGGAATGGTTCATCGAGGAAGCGAAGAAGGCGAACGTCACCATCAATTACGTGATCGACACCCATGTCCATGCCGATCATTACTCCGGCGGCAGAAAGCTCGCGCAGATGGTCGGTGCGCCGTATTGCCTGCACGAGTCGGACAAGAGTGTCGTCAAGTTCGGGTTTGAACCGATGCGCGATGGCCAGTTGCTCGACATCGGCAACGTCGAGGTCAAGGTTCTGCACACGCCGGGGCATACACCCGACAGCGTCTGCCTGCAGGTGTCCGACAAGCGGCGCGGTGATGCGCCCTGGTTCGTGGTCACCGGCGATACGCTGTTTGTAGGCTCGACCGGACGCCCAGACCTGCTTGGCCGCGAACGCGAAATGGCTGCGGTGTTATACGACAGCCTGCACGCCAAGCTGCTGTCGCTATCCGATGAAGTAGAGATATTCCCCGGACATCAGGCAGGCAGCGCCTGCGGAGCCGGCCTGTCGGGTAAGCCCTCCTCCACCATCGGCTTCGAGAAGCGCTGGAACCCCGGACTGGCCATGAGCAAAGCAGCTTTCATCGAATATTTGATCAGTGAAATCCCGCCACGCCCCGCCGAGATGGATAAGATGGTTGCCGCAAACATCGCCGCATGACGATGAGCCACGGTGTCCTGTCACGCGGTGGCGATCTTGCTCACGGCATACGCGCCAACCTTGACCAGTTCCTGCACCAGTTGCTGCAAGTCCTGCTGGTGGGTTTTACCATCGGCATGATGCGCACGGTGGTACCGGCGCTTTCCGAATCTGAATTCGGCGTCCCCAAGAACTCTTTCATGCTGCTCACCGCTTTCGTGGTGGCGTTTGGTTTCGTCAAAGGCACACTCAATTTTGTGGCCGGCCGATTGTCGGAACGCATCGGGCGCAAGAAAGTACTGTTGCTGGGCTGGGTCGCGGCACTGCCCATCCCGTTGCTGATCTATTTTGCACCGTCGTGGAGCTGGATCGTGGCCGCCACCGTGTTACTCGGCATCAACCAGGGGCTGACCTGGTCGATGACGCAAACCGCCAAGCTCGACATCACCCGTGCCGACCAACGCGGTTTTACGATCGGCTTGAACGAATTTTCCGGCTATGTCGGTCTGGCGATCGCCGGCATCATCACTGCCTATCTGGCAACGGCGCTGGGCGCTCGCACCGGTCTGCTGGTGTTCGGGCTTGCGACAGTGTTGCTCGCCATCCTGCTCACGCTGCTTTGGGTCAAGGACACCTTGCCCTGGGCCAAAGCCGAAGCGGCGAAACATAAAGCGGGGCTCGCCATTTCTGCGAAGCCGCGCTATCCCGCCAACATTTCGGCACATCCCGATACCTGGGAGGTGTTCACGCTGGTGTCGTGGCGCGACAAACGCTTGGCCGCGATCAGCCAGGCCGGGTTGGTGGAGAAATTCGTCGATGCGCTGGTCTGGGTGTTCTATCCGGTGTTCCTCTACCAGCGTGGCATGAGCTTGCCCCAAATCGGCTGGATAGTCGGTGTCTATGGTTTCGTCTGGGGCGGCTCGCAATTCTTCACCGGCAAGCTGTCCGACCATATCGGGCGCCACAAACCCAATGTGTTGGGCATGTGGATATGCGGTACAGGTGTGGCAATGATGCTGTTGAATGAAGGAGCGGTCTGGTGGTCGCTCTCAGCCGCCGTCTCCGGCTTCGGCATGGCATTGCTGTATCCCAATCTCTCTGCTGCCGTGGCCGACATCTCCCACCCGAACTGGCGCGGATCGGCCATCGGCATCTATCGTTTCTGGCGTGACCTGGGTTATGGCATCGGTGCGCTGGGATTGGGAGTCGCCGCACATTTCAGTGGTACTGTAGATGCAGCGTTCTGGTTCGTGGCGATTTCGATGTTCGTCTCCGGTGCGCTACTATGGTGGCTCGGCGAAGAAACCCACCCGCGCCTTAACCCGGCGCCCGCAACGACCTGACAGGAACTGCACATGAAAAGACCTGGTTACTATATTTCCGCGCTTATCATCTTGGCAACCACGTCCATATCTCTACCAACCCTTGTTTTTGCTGCCGATAATGCGGCGATAGAGGCGATGGAAGAATTCCTGGATTTTTCGGAATACGGCGGAGCCACTATCCTGCCCGAGCAGATACCGGCCGAGGATTGGAAAAATATCTATGTGATCGACACCCGCGACGACGATCAGTACCGGGCTTCCCACATTCCCGGTGCTGTAAACATCGAATGGCGTCAGGTGCTGGGACGCCGTGCCGAGCTGCCCAGGGACAAGATGGTACTGGTGTACTGCAATGCAGGTACGCTTTCCGCACAGGCCGGTTTTGCGCTACGAGTGGCCGGTATGGACAATGTCCGCATCTTGCAGGGTGGGTTAATCGATTGGAAGGCCAAGGGCGGATTCGAAGCCAACAAGCTTGCCATCCAAAAGGCAGGGAAGTAATCATCCCTTTCTTCATTTGAAATAATGAGACAGTTTATGCAAACTGAAAGCAATAATAATCGAAAAATTCATATTGATATAACCCGGCATGGCAGACTGTTGCGAAGATAAATCCTGTGCACTTGATGCACTTGGAAAGCGACAAAGCGCGACTCTGAAGATCGTGCTTGTGATCAATGCAGTGATGTTCGTGGTCGAATTGGCCGCGGGAATGATGGCGGGATCGACTGCACTGCTATCCGATTCCCTCGACAACCTGGGCGATGCTTTGACTTATGGTCTCAGCCTCTACGCTGTTTCCCGTGGCTTGCGCGCAAAAGCCAGGGTGGCCCTGTTCAAAGGTTTGCTGATTCTAACGGCTGGTCTCTTCGTTCTTGGCCAGGTAGCTTACCGGATCACTGTTCCGGTTATCCCGATCCATGAAACGATGGGCCTTGTAAGCCTGCTGGCGCTATTGGCAAACGGCACTTGCCTCGCGTTGCTCTGGAAGCACCGCGAGGAAGACATCAATATGAGTTCTGTTTGGGAATGCTCGCGTAATGACATCGCCGCCAATATTGCGGTTCTGATGGCTGCTGCCGGCGTCTGGCTGGCACATTCCGGGTGGCCGGATATTTTGATTGGCGCCTTGCTCGCGCTGCTGTTCCTGAAGTCGGCAGTAAAAGTCCTGAAGGGGGCGATCGTCGAACTGAAGAGCTCACCTGCTTAACGTTAATGTGTCGTTACAGCCAATTATCGAAGTGCCGCTTTCCGGCAGTGAAAATATTGCACGTTTAGCAAAACCAACCGGAAGTGCCAGTGGTCACGCAGAAGGGAATACGCACCATCACGGAGGATTGCTTTGGAAAAATCCAATGATCGCTTCACGTTCTTGCTCGGTTGGTACTTTTCTCTTGTTCGCTTTCATATGGCCTTCCATGCGCGCAACGACAGCCGGCCATGCGGCGGATAAGTGCTGCTCTGCAGCGGGCAGCTTATGGCATTGCGCGCAAAATATCCGCGCCTCGCGATAGCCAGGTTTCGCCTGAAGCTTGTCCAGTTCCGCACGCGGATCTGCACCTTTGCCACAGCCGCTGATGAACACAGCCAAAAATATCAATCCGATAGTTGTCTTCATTGCTTCTTTCCCGATGGTATTGTTATTGAGCGGGTTTGTGCTGCAACTGCCAAATAAGTTCAATTAAGGCGCCTCTGGCTATTGCACTTCGGCGATCTTGCGCAGCGCCTGTGCGAACGCATCCGCGGGCTGCCCGCCCTGTATCAGGTGGCGTTCGTTGATGATGACCGACGGCACGGCATTGATGCCCTGCTCGAGGTAGAAACGCTCACGCTCGCGAACTGTCTGGGCAAATTCATCGGACGACAGGATCTCCCGCGCACGGGCTGGGTCCAGCCCCGCTTGCTCTGCCAGACCAACCAAAGTCTGGTGCGAGGACGGATCCTGCCCGTCGGTGAAATAAGCCCGGAACAGCGCGTGCTTCAGTTCCATCTGGCGACCTTCCAGTTCGGCCCAATGCAGCAGCCGGTGCGCATCGAAGGTGTTGTAGATGCGGCGGCGCTTGTCCCTGCCGAAAGTAAAGCCGATCTGCTCACCGCGCACCCGTAGCGCCTCGGTGTTTTGCTGGTACTGTTCAGGCGTCAAACCATATTTCGCGACCAGATGCTCGCGTATATCCTGCCCCTCGGCCGGCATGTTCGGATTGAGCTCGAACGGCTGGAAATGCACCTCGGCTGTCACCTGTCCGTTTAATTGGCCTAGCGCATCCTCAAGGGATCTCAATCCGATCACGCACCACGGGCACGAGACATCGGAAACAAAATCTATCCTGATTCGGGTATTCACTTTGCACCTCTTTTCTGATGCACGGGCGACCGGCATCCTTCCCTTTACGATGGCACCTCAAAGGGACAGATAAAACCGTGGGGCCGCCTGAAGGCGGCTGGGTTTCACTCCTTCCCCCTAATAGGGGGGAAGGTTGGGATGGGGGTGGAAATTTTGACTGTGCTCACGCCTGGCTTCTACCCCCACCCTACCCCTCCC
>JBGSKJ010000118.1:0-67643 GCA_041741275.1 Gallionella sp. | reverse complement strand
ACCAGCGAGGCGGTGTGCGACAGCGCCGCCTTGGAGCCCGCCGCATGGCGGCCGACCTTGACCAGGATCACCGGTTTGATGCGCGCGGCGGCGCGCATTGCGCTCATGAAGCTGCGCGCGTTGCGGATGCCTTCGATGTACATCAGGATGCTGGTGGTGTTGGCATCAGACACCAGATAATCGAGGATCTCGCCGAAATCCACGTCGGTCGATGAGCCCATCGACACCACGCTGGAAAAGCCCACGTCGTTGCTTTGCGCCCAATCCAGGATCGCGGTGCACAGCGCGCCGGATTGCGAGACGAAAGCGATATTGCCGGTGTTCGCGCCGCCCTTGTTGAAAGTGGCATTGAGACCGATGGAGGGACGCATGATGCCGAGGCAATTCGGGCCGATCAGGCGGATGTTGTGGCGGCGCGCAGTCTCCAGCAGTTGGCGCTCCAGTGCCGCGCCTTCCGTTCCCGCCTCGCCGAAACCGGCAGTAATGATGACCGCCGCCTTCACACCATGGATGCCGCAACTCTCGATGATGCCCGGCACGGTCTGCGGCGGCGTGGCGATCACCGCCAGTTCTACCGGTTCGTCGATGTCGGCTATGGTGGCGTAGGCGCGCTTGCCTTGCACCTCCGGGTGTTTTGAGTTGATCGGATACAGTGCTCCCTTAAAGCCGCTTCCCAGCATGTTCTGGAACACGATCTGGCCGACCGAGTCGGGCCGGTCGCTGGCACCGAACACGGCAACGGACTTGGGTGAGAACAGGGTGCTGAGGTAGTGCTTGCCCATGATTTTCGATCCTGGCTGCGTAGATGTTGAGTATGATAGCACCGCAGCATTGCCATTCCGTTATTGCATTTCACAATCAATAGTGCATATCGTAGGGGCGCGATTCATCGCGCCCGGATATATTCATGTACCAGAAGAAGGGCTTGATGAATCACGCCCCTACGGAGTTATTTAATCTTTAGATAGACGCCATGCAGACCGCCTACATCAGCCACCCGCTCAGTCTTAAGCACGACATGGGCGCGCTTCATCCGGAATGTCCGGCGCGCATCCATGCCATCGAGGACCAATTGATCGCTGCCGGATTGATGGACTATTTGCAGCGCCATGAAGCGCCGGCGGCGACGCGCGAGCAATTGTTGCGTGTGCATGATGCGGACTACCTCGATTCGATCGCGTCCAGTGTGCCGCAGCAGGGCATCGTGTATCTCGATGATGGCGACACCGCAATGAATCCGTACAGCTACCAGGCCGCGTTGCATGCTGCCGGAGCCGTGGTGCAGGGCGTGGATCTGGTCATGGCAAGGCAGGTCGAAAATGCCTTTTGCAATATCCGCCCGCCCGGCCATCATGCCGAACGGGGGCGCGCGATGGGATTCTGCATCTTCAACAATGTCGCGGTCGGTGCGGCGCATGCATTGGTGCAGCACGGCTTGCAGCGCGTCGCGATAGCGGATTTCGACGTGCATCACGGCAATGGTACGGAAAGCATCTTTCACGATGAGCCGCACGTCATGTTGTGCTCCACTTTCCAGCATCCGTTCTATCCCTATGCCGGAGCCGATAGCGGTAACGACCATATCATCAATGTGCCGCTGCACGCCGGTGCAGGCGGAGAGGAGTTTCGCGCCGCCATCACGCGGTACTGGCTGCCCGCGCTGGAACGATTCCAGCCGGAATTTTTGCTGATCTCGGCCGGATTCGACGCGCACCGTGACGATGACATGGCCATGCTCAGGCTGACCGAGGCCGATTATGCGTGGGTGACGGTCGAGTTAAAGCGTATTGCGGATAAGTACGCGCAGGGCCGCATCGTCTCGGCTCTCGAGGGCGGTTACGAGCTGCATGCACTGGGGCGGAGTGCGTTCGCACATATCAAGGTGCTCAGCGGGTTGTAAAGGGCACCTCTAAAAATCCGCATTTTAGTACCGGCATAACCTGAAGGTTAGCCTTCACAGCAACTTTGTTGTATCCCAACTGCTGTGTTGTGGAAAAATTTCTTGCTTGCATATTACCCATATGCGGCGCTGCGAAATTTTTTCCACGCCTTGCATTTGGGCGAACTCTGAATTTTTAGAGATGCCCTAAAGACATTTACGGAATGGCAGCAGCGGTTTTGCAGGGAGTGCGGAAGCTACACTCCTTGTTTCAAACTGGCCGAGATGAAATCGTCCAGGTCGCCGTCCAGCACGGCCTGGGTGTTGCCGACTTCATGATTGGTGCGCAGGTCCTTGATGCGCGACTGGTCGAGCACGTAGGAGCGGATCTGGTGCCCCCAGCCGATGTCGGATTTTCCGTCTTCCAGCACCTGTTTCTCTTCGTTGCGCTTGCGCAGCTCTTCTTCATACAGGCGCGATTTCAGCATCGCCATCGCCTCGGCGCGGTTGCGGTGTTGCGAGCGGTCGCTCTGGCACTGCACCACGATGTTGGTCGGCAGGTGGGTGATGCGCACCGCCGAGTCGGTCTTGTTGATGTGCTGTCCGCCCGCGCCCGAGGCACGGTAAGTGTCGACACGCAGGTCTGCAGGGTTGATCTCGACCTCGATGGAGTCGTCCACTTCCGGATACACGAACACGCTGGAGAACGAGGTGTGGCGGCGGTTGCCGGAATCGAACGGCGATTTGCGCACCAGCCGGTGCACGCCGGTTTCGGTGCGCAGGTGCCCGTAGGCATAGTCGCCGATCACTTTGATGGATGCACCCTTGATACCCGCGACTTCGCCGTCGGATTGCTCCAGCACTTCGACCTGGAAGCCCTTGCGTTCGCAGTAGCGCAGATACATGCGCAGCAGCATCGAGGCCCAGTCCTGCGCTTCGGTGCCGCCAGAACCGGATTGGATGTCGACGAAGCAGTTGTTCGGGTCCATCGGGTGGGAGAACATGCGGCGGAACTCCATGGCCGCGACGCGCTGCTCGATGTCCCGGATGTCGGCAGCCGTGCTGTTCAGGCTCTCATCGTCGTTTTCCGCCTTGGCCATCTCGAACAGCTCGGCGGCATCATTGAGATCCTGCCGGATCTTGCTCAGGCCGAGCACCACGCCTTCCAGCATCTTGCGCTCGCGTCCCAGCTCCTGCGCGCGCTTGGCATCCTGCCACATGGCAGGGTCTTCGGCGAGTTCGGATACTTCGGTCAGGCGTTCCTGCTTGGCATCGAAGTCAAAGATACCTCCGTAATTCTGCGCTGCGCGATGCCAAGTCTTGCAGTTGGTTGGAGAGGGCGTTGAGTTGTTCGGCTTCCATTGTTTTGTCGTTGTCGCTTGCTAAAAGGGGCGCGATTATAGCGCAAACAAGCCAAGCAGAACCCCGCAGGCCATCGCGCCGAAGCCGATTGCAACCAGCCTCGCGAGATTCCATCCGCCGATGAATATCACCATGCCGAACTTGAAGGCGAGGTTGGAAAGGAAGGCGATGGCGATCGCGGTGACGGTCTGGTGTTCGCTCAATTGCCCCAGATTGAACAGGCGCAGGCTGGACAGGGCGATCGCATCGACATCGGTCAATCCCGACACCAGTGCCACGACATACAAGCCTCGATTACCCGCGAGATCCTCCATCCATGCCGATACCAGCAACACGACCACATATAACAAGCCAAAGCCAATCGCGGTATGCAGTTCGGCGGGGTTGGAAGTTTCCGGGATGTTGAGTTTGGTTGCCTTGTCCATATTGCGCCAGTTGTACAACGCGACGAGCAGGCCGAACAGGAAGCCGCCCGCAAGCACCGGAAGCAGGCCGGGCAGTGTGCCATAGGCGACCACGGCACTGACCACGAGCAGTCGCAGCAACACCACCATGCCGGCGATCACGATTATCGAGGCGGCAAGGTGCGCCATGGCTGGATTGCTCTTGCTGTTTTTTGCATAGAGCAAGGTGGTCGCGGTGCTGGAAACGAGACCGCCGAGAAAGCCGAGCAGTGGTGCGCCATAGCGTGAACCGATGGTATGCAATGCGGTATACCCCGCCAAACTGATGCCGGAGATCAGCACCACCATCAGCCAGGCCTGGTACGGGTTGAAAGCACCGTAAGGGCCGTAACTCTGGTCGGGCAGGATCGGTAGCACAATGAAGGTCAGCACCGAAAATTGCAGTACGGCGACCAGATCGTTGCGCGTGAGCCGCTGCGATATCCCGCGCAACTCGGGTTTGAAATAGAGCAGGATGGTGACCCCTATCCCCAGCATCACGGCCAGCTTGGCCAGACCATACCAGATCATCGCGCCCAGCCCGTAACACAGCAGCAAGGCGATCACGGTAGTGGTGCCGGGATCGTTTTCGTCAAAGCGAACGTTGCGTTGCGACACCTCATCACTCTCGCCCTTGGGTGGTGAGATGGAGGAGAGGGTGCTCACGTTGCGTCGCTCTGCATCTGTGATACGGTCATGTCCGCTGGGTTTGTTGAGATATGCCGCGATGATCATGCCGGCCACGGCAAGCAGCCCGGCGATCAGCAGCCAGGGCGAGCCGAGTTTGGTGGAGAGCAGCGCGGACAGTGTGCCGAACAGGGCAACCAGTGCGAAGGTGCGCAGCCCGGCCTTGGCCGATGGGTTACGCTCGCGCTCCAGGCCGATCAGCAGACCGATGGCCAGGCTGGTGAGGAATTGCGGCAGGGCCTCGAGGTTGTTGACTTGCAAGTAAACGGTTTCCATTGCTTTACCTTTTAGTAGGATGCCAGTGAAGCAGGATTCAGGATTGAGTTAAACCCAGATAATCGATTAGGCGATGAACCCACTGTAGGAGCGAGTTTGCTCGCGAAGAACTTCGCCAGCAAGCTGACTCCCACGATAGGGAAAGCCTCTAATGGACAATCCGGGTTAAAAGCAGGGTAGTGGGTTTTCCTGAATCCTCAATCCTGTTTTTCATTCCCAATGACGAACGATGAGCTGCACACTCTGCGTGCCATTGTATTCATTGACGCTCAGGCTGTACACGGCGTGAATTTTTCCGGGCAATGGCTCATTGTGTCCGAACAGTATTGCTTCGATGAGTTTTCCATTCCTCACCAGTAGCGACCCCGATACGGCGGAGTCAGGCTTTTGGGTGTGGGTGGGGTCGCCAGGCAGTTGCTCCCGCAATCGGCTGGCTGCGCCAGTAACGTGTCGCAACTGCAACTTGAGATGTTTTTCGCCGACGACACGCTGGTTGTGCACGACGAAGTCGTCATTGAACTGCGGAGCGGGAAAGCCCTGCCCCCACACTTGCGCGTCCAACGACCTCGCCACGTCCAGGTTCATCTCGGCAGTTTCCAGCGCGCCATCGGTTTCGATGTGCTGCGCCAGATCGTTGCTGCCGAGCAGTTCGCTGCAAACTTGTTCGAAGGCCGCGACAAAACCGGTGAAGTCTGATTCGGTGATGCTCAAGCCCGCTGCTGCGGCATGCCCGCCGAATTTCCTGATCAATAAGGGATGGCGTTTGCTGACCAGATCCAGCGCATCGCGCAGATGCAATCCGGCGATGGAGCGCCCCGAACCTTTTATTTCGCCGTTGCCAGAGCGGGCGAAGGCGATGGTCGGGCGATGGAATCTATCCTTGAGGCGCGAAGCGAGTATGCCGATCACGCCCTGATGCCAGGTCTCGTCGAACAGCGTGAGGCTGAAATTGTCCTTCGGATCGATATGTTCCAGTGCCGCGAGCGCGCTGTCCTGCATATCCGTTTCGATGCTGCGCCGCTCGCGATTCAGCGCGTCCAGTTTTGCGGCGATCTGCAGCGCGGTTGATGCATCATCGGTCAATAAGCAGTTTATACCCAGGCTCATATCGTCCAGCCTGCCCGCCGCATTCAGGCGCGGCCCGACTGTAAAGCCCAGGTCCATGCTGGACACCCGTGCCGGATCTTTTTTTGCCACGTGCAGCAGCGCGTTGATGCCGGCACAAGCACGCCCGGCGCGGATGCGTTGCAGTCCCTGCTGCACCAGTATGCGATTGTTCTGGTCCAGCTTCACCACGTCGGCGACGGTACCCAATGCGACCAGGTCGAGCAGTTCGGCGAGTTTTGGTTCGGCCTGTCCGGCAAAAGTGCCGCGCGTGCGCAACTCCGCACGCAACGCCAGCAACACATAGAACATCACGCCGACCCCGGCGAGGTTCTTGCTGGGGAAAGTGCAACCGGGCTGGTTGGGATTGACGATGCAGGCAGCGTCCGGCAGCGTGTCGCCGGGCAGGTGATGGTCGGTGACGAATACCTGCAAACCCAACCGGTTGGCTTCGGCTACGCCTTCGACACTGGCGATGCCGTTGTCCACGGTGATCAGGATATCGGGATGTTCTTTTGCAGCGAGCTGGACTATCTCCGGCGTCAGGCCATAACCGTACTCGAAGCGGTTAGGAACGATGAAATCGATCTGCGCACCGAAGGCGCGCAGGCCGCGCACCGCCACCGCGCAGGCGGTCGCGCCGTCGGCATCATAGTCGGCGATGACCATGAGTTTTTTCCGGTCGGCAATCGCATCGGCCAGCAAGCGCGCCATTTCGCGGGCATTTTTCAGGTTATCGAACGACAGTAGCCCGGCAAGGGTGGTATCCAGCTGTTTGCTGTCGGTGATGCCGCGTGCCGCGAAGATCTTCGCCAAAGCCGGCGTATATCCGCTGTCGAGCAAGTGCTGCACGGCTGCTGCGGGAATGCTGCGCGGGGTGATTTGTGTCATGTAGCTTTGCATCGGCGACCAAAGTGACTTGAGTTTAGCAAATCACCCTACGCCTCCGCCTCGTTTTTTTTTGGCAGGTGGGCTAAAATCGCACACTTTTTCAATTTCAGGCAAAACATCGTGGCATTGATAGTTCAGAAGTATGGCGGCACATCGGTCGGCAGTCCGGATCGCATCAAGAACGTGGCGCGTCGCATCGCGAAATTCAAAGCCAAAGGAAATCAGGTGGTGGTGGTGGTCTCCGCGATGAGCGGCGAGACCAATCGCCTGATAGCGCTTGCACACGAGATACAGAAACATCCCGATCCGCGCGAGCTGGATGTGATCATCTCCACCGGCGAACAGGTCACCATCGGGCTGCTGGCGATGGCGCTCCATGAACTCGGGCTGAAAGCCAGGAGCTATACCGGCGCGCAAGTCAAGATACTCACCGACAGCGCTTTTACCAAAGCGCGCATCGTCAGCATCGACGAACAAAATATCCGCACCGATCTGGCCAATGACTGCGTGGTGGTGGTGGCGGGTTTTCAGGGCATGGACGAGGCCGGCAACATCACCACGCTGGGGCGCGGTGGCTCGGATACCACCGGTGTGGCGATCGCGGCAGCGCTACGCGCCGACGAATGCCAGATATACACCGATGTGGACGGCGTCTATACCACCGATCCGCGCCTGGTTCCAGAAGCGCGGCGTCTGAAGAGCATCACCTTCGAGGAGATGCTGGAAATGGCCAGCCTGGGCTCCAAGGTGCTGCAGATACGTTCGGTGGAGTTTGCCGGGAAATACAAGGTCAAGCTGCGGGTACTGTCCAGCTTCGAGGAAGAGGGCGAAGGCACACTGATCACTTTTGAGGACAACGACAAAATGGAACAAGCAATCATTTCCGGGATCGCGTTCAATCGCGATGAAGCCAAGATCACCGTGCTGGGCGTGCCCGACAAACCCGGTATCGCCTACCAGATACTGGGACCGGTCAGCGACGCCAACATCGACGTGGATATCATCATCCAGAATGTCGGCGTGGACGGCACGACCGATTTTTCCTTTACCGTGCATCGCAATGAATTCGCCAAAGCGATGGATATCCTGAAGAACAGGGTGCAACCGCACATCGGCGCGCGCGAGGTGATCGGCGATGACAAGGCAGCCAAGGTCTCGGTGGTCGGGGTGGGGATGCGCTCGCACGTTGGCATCGCCAGTAAGATGTTCCGCACCATGGCGGAAGAGGGTATCAATATCCAGATGATCTCCACTTCGGAAATCAAGATTTCCGTGGTCATCGACGAGAAATATCTGGAACTGGCGGTGCGCGTGTTGCACAAGGCGTTCGATCTGGATCAGGAAGACGCATAACAGAAGATGCATAATCGTTTGACCTTTTAGACCCAGTACATTACTATGCGCCGCCTTCGGAGAGGTGGCCGAGAGGTCGAAGGCACGCCCCTGCTAAGGGCGCATACGAGCTTAAACTTGTATCGAGGGTTCGAATCCCTCCTTCTCCGCCAAGGTAACTGCATGTTGCGCGCCCGTAGCTCAGATGGATAGAGTACTTGGCTACGAACCAAGGGGTCGGGCGTTCGAATCGCTCCGGGCGCACCATCAATTCAATGGCTTGCAGGTTAATCACCGCAAGCCATTTTTCTTTTTTTGCTTTATGGGTACACCCATGGGTACACCAGAAAATTACTAGGCGATTGATCCGGCTTCAGCAATTCCCGCAGCCGCAGTATCTCAACTCTTCCGTTGACCGCTCAGTCACGGCGCTTGCAATAAAACCCGCAAGCCCCGCGCCTTCGCTAGCGCAGTGGTATCGGACAGAGCGCAGAAGGCGATGAACCCGCCCTCTGCTTTAGTTCCGCTCCAAGTGTGTCCGCTCCGTTCCCGCCGCCACCCCACCACATCGCCCTTCGCGAAAAGCCCCTCGCCAAGGGCTTGCGGTGAGCTGTCGGCTATCGTTGTGGTATCGGACAGAGCGCCGAAGGCATAAAGCCGCCATCGGCTTGCGCGCTGTCACACGCTGGTTTCGCTCTTCTGCCGCAACCGCTTCACGACTTCGCACTTCATGGCTTCGCATGAGGCCGCTTCGCCATCAAGCGCTCGCCGTTCGCAGGTTGCTGGTGCATGGGGTAGCCTGAACGTGCAGCGCCCCCGCGCAGTGCCGTTATGACGTTGTCGGCTGCGCCGGTTATGTGTGTGCCGGTGTTTAACATAAAGGCGTCTTATGCAAAGCGCAAGCGCCGGAAAGCTCCCGCCCTTCGGGTTCGCATAAGAGGCCTTTATGTCTTGCGCCCTTCGGGTAAATGCCGCCACACAAGTCATGGTCAACGTCCATCTCCTTCGTCGAGGGGCAGCAAAACGGGGCTGGTGTTTCGTCGCCCCTTCGCCTTTTGCAGCATGGTCGTGCCGGTCTATGTCTTGTCTTGTTGTGGTCGCTTCGCGGCTTATGTGGGGGGCGCTTTCCCGCTAACGCCCCCCATCCCCCTAGCGGCCAAGTGAAGCAAAGGCATGGCCGCACCCGTCCGCACTGCCACCCCTTGCCTTGGGTAAACCTGCATCCCCGCGCACCGTCCACTGGCTTGCGTCCTGCATCGCCCGCTGGTTCGCGCAGAGACGGGCAAGGCGAGGCAATGCTTATTCGGTCGGCTACGCGATTTGGTTTGTTTTTGTGAGGCGTGGTCGCTGCGCGGTATCGTTCACAGCGGGAGTGCATTTTATTTATCGCGGCAACGTCACGGCGCAGGCATGAACCAAGTGCGCCTTCACCGTCACGCCACCGCTGCCGTGTGCGGGTCGTGCGCGTCAACAAAAAAACCATGCCGGACAAAACCCCGGCACCGGCTTTTTCATTGCCACACACCACCCTGGGATTCAGGTTTGGTCGCTGCGCTCTAGCCCACTGCCCGAGTGAAATTGGGCCAAGCTCAAATTATTTTCCACTCAACGGCGGGAAACAGTGCAAGTCGCCTCCCGACAATCGCTCAGTGACGGTCGAACTTGGTATGTGCGGTCAGCCCGAGAAAGTTTTCCACCTGACCAGCTGCCCGGGTGATCTGGTAAAGATCGATGGAATCGATGTCCGTGTTTGCGGCAATAAATTCGGACAGGTAGGTTTCCGAGTCCGGTTTTATGCCGTTGCGATTGCACACAAGGTAGGCCACAGATTCTGCCTCGATTTCCCTGTCCTTGAGCACTGGCCTTGGTCGCTCGGGAATGTTCAACAGCTTGTCTGGCCCCAGATGGCCTAGGCACAGATGACCCAATTCGTGGGACAGCGTGGCGAACTGCACGGCGGGGGCGTGATTCCTGTTTATGCTTACCTTGTACTTGACCGCCGTTTTCGGGTTGGCGGGTCGTTCCGTAACCCGTATGGCACCGGCTTTGCCGTCCCCCGCATCGATCCACTCAGCGACGACATTCTTTCTTGCGAGCAGGGCGACAAATCCCTCCATGCGCTGCGTCGTCATCGTGCCAGCTGCGGCAAACGCATTGACGCCGTCTGGCAAGTCCTTGCCTTCAGTGTCCTGCACGTCATACACCAGCGCCACAGGCCCAAACGGCCAGAGGATCAGCAGCGGGCGCGCATCCTCCTTGGGCCTGCGCTCGAACCGTTCGCGCCAGTCCCGCGCTGATGCGGCATACATCAGCCCCGGCTTCTGAATCTGCAACAGCATGGCATTGAACGGCGCGAAATTGCGCAGCCTCACCACGAAATCGAGCAGGCTCTTGTACTCCTTCGTGTTTCGGTAGAGACGGGACTCGGTCAGCAACTGATCCAGTAGGGATCGAGCTGCATCGGTCTCGGCATATTCCTCATCCCCGAATAGAGATGATTGCTTTGCGGTAGTTGTGGACGCTTCCATTTCCATGCCGCAGGTAGCTAGCCGGGTTGAAACCTAGCCGAAATTCGCGCCTCAACGAGAGACCGGATTTCCGCCTCGGTGATTTCCAAGTCCTGCAATTGCTTGGCAGCATTCATGATGCGGCGTTCGGCCTTTTCATGAGCACTGCGGATTGTTTTGCCGAGTACCGAGCCTTTAACTTCGTGCCTTGGCAGGCTTATGCTCATTGCCAGCAGGTCGATGATATTTGGGTTCTCCAAGTTCTCAATAAATGTCTGGCTAACCGAATACCACTGGCAAATTATTTTCATGCCGCCAATAAACAAGTGTCCGCCGTCGTATGAAATTTGAACAGGGTCTTGTAGAGGTGGAACCATCGCAAGCGCGTGCAAAATATTAGGGGAAAATATCGCCCTACCCTGCCATTCACCAATGGCATTCATAACAGCGGTCACTTCGCCTGATTCAATCGAGAGAAAGCCATTTTCATAGGCGAGCAGCACCGGGCCAAACCTCAACCGTTTCCTTTGAAATATCTTGGTGCCACGTTTGAATTCCTTGAGTGAGACTTGCAGTAAGTTGTTTAACAAGTTGCCCTCCTGTTGACTACGTTCGCTCACCGTGTAGCTTGCTCGACCCGCAACCGCTGCTGCGCCTGCATCCGCCCCAAGTGATTCCCTTAATGCACCTTAGGGGCTATTTCCTGCAACCGGCTCCACAAGGCTTCAATGATTACACCAGCGGCATCGTCAGGTTGGCTTTTGCCGGTGTTTGCCAGCAGGGCGGTATTTTGTGCCCACAGGCCGAAGTTGTTGCGTATCCACGCACCGAGGCCGAAGTGCAAGTTAAACAGGTCATCCCGTGACATGGCAGCAATCTTATCCGCATCGTCCTTCGGCAACATACCAAGCAGCACGCCGACAGCTTGATCGACAGTTACCGGCCATTGATTGTAGTCAGTCATTTCCTATGCCTCCACTCCCACGGCGGTGTTGGATCAGCATCCACCCATAGCCCTCGTTTAGCGGCCTTGGCTTCGTTTTCAGCGTCTGCGTAGGCTTGTCTGTCAGTAGCAGGCTGCGTGCGCTCATAGCCTTTGTAATGCCACGCAAAGCCTGTGCGGACTTGCTCAAGATTTACATCCTTGCCACCAGCAAGCACTTTGCCCAACTCTCGCCCGTAGCGGTCGCGCTTGTCAGTTTCAACAGTCACGGTCTTGTTGAAAACCATATCGCTTAGGCTTTGCTTTGAACGATTGCCGAAAGGTTGCTTTTTCTCTGGTGCATCAATACCGGTCAATCGAATTTTGTGCTGCACCTTGTCCGCGTCCAGCACTGTGATGGTATCGCCATCGGCAACGCCGACAACATCGCCTGTGAAGTCAGCCCATGCAGGGAATGACAATGCCAGCGCAAGGATAATGAAGAATGTCTGCTTCATCTTGACAGTGTACCGTCAAATCGTCAGCGCCGATCATCGAATGAAGAGTGCATATCGGGTTACCCATGATTTTCTTGAGGCGGTGCAGGCGTTCTTCAACCAAAACAGCATTTGGCAGCGACCACCCCCCGTTACTGCCTACACCTCGATATTGCGAAACAGATTCATGTCCTCGTCGATACCGCCCAGCCTCGCCCCAATCATCCGCAGCCGCTGCTGCATTATGTTCAGCGATATGCCGACATGCGCATCATGCTGGATGGTCAGCCGCTGATAGGTACGCGAGTGCATTCCCTTTGGCTTGATGCCATGCCCGTTCAAGATGCCCGGCTCCCATTTAAGCCGATCCCGGATTTTGTCTGCCCGTCGCGTTGCCCGGTCATCCATATTTTCCCGCTGGCTGGAATAGGCCAGGCGGTAGCAGTACCGACAGGCGAATATAGTGCCGCCGTAGAGTATCGCCACGCGCCGCCCACAGCCAACGGCAGGGCAGCGGAACCATGCCCGTGATCCACCGTAGTTGCAGGATGACCATTCAACTCGAACTGGGTAGTTCTCGCTTTTCCATTCGCCACCACCGCTCCGGTGCTTGTAGTCGAGAATCACCCGGTCGGCTTCCGTCCTCACGTTGATAGATGCCACTTTTTCGCCGTTGCGCGTCCACCACCAGCCGAAGGCTTTCCCCGCTGCAAGCAAGCCGTCTCGTTGCAAGCTCCGCACATCCAGCGCACGGTAATCGCTCGTTGTGCTCTTCCCACTTTGATCCCTCCGCCCGCTACCCATGCCGCCCATTTTCTTTCTCCCGGATTTTGCCGAAATCATTAGCAAGATTTAGCATTTTGCTCATCATTGTTACCGTGTAAAAACCATCAAACCTATATGCCGCCTGCGTTTTAGGCTTTTTGGCATAATGCGATTTCTGTTCTGATTTAATGGCATCAGCGCCCACTGCGAAGCTGTTTCAGTTTCAAAAGCATCGCTAAAGTGCGCTCAAACTTGCGGTCGAGGTGTGTTTCGTAGCGATTTAGTACTACCAGTCTATGCGCTTGCAGCCCTTCGCCCAGGGTTTGTGCCTTGATTGCCGGTTGATAGCGGGCCTCGACTTCTTGCTGAGAACAATACTGCATGAACCATTCACTAATCCATGTCCCCAGCCCTTCGGCATCCGCCGTGTAGGATTCATCCTCAACACTTTCATCCCACGCATCGCGTGAATCCTCGATCAGTGCCCGACGGGCTTTCTCGTAGGCATTCGCGCCACCTTTGTAAAGAATATCCCGTGCCCGTTGAGTTGCCTTCAGATCAAGATCAGCGTATTGCAGGCTTTCTGCGTTCTCGCTCGGAGTGGCGGTCACGAGGTCTCTCAGGTCTGTACCCTTGCCCGTTAGCCCACCTTGAAACGGTGCCGCCGCAGGGATAACGCTCTCGGCATTCTTTACAGCGCTCTTCAAGCCCTGATTGATGGTTGCGCCTTCGGCCAATAACACACGCCGCTTGCGCCAGATGATCGCAGCCAGATCCTCGATAAGATGGCGCTCGGTCATGCCCGCCGGATTGTGTTCCTCGATTAGTGCCGCCAGCAGGTCGGCAAACTCGCCAGCATCTTCATGGGCCAGCACCGCCTGCCTGGACAGGATGCCGTGCTTCATGGCGTTGTAGCGCACGGGTTCGTAGTTGTTTTGTGGGGTAACTCCGGTATCAGACTCCAGAACCGGAACCACTGCAGAATCGTTTTCAATTATTTGCATAATTTTCACCATAATGTTTTTCAATGAGTTCCAGCAGCACCATGCCGTCGTAAGAATGCCGTGGTATCGCCAGCTCGAATGTGGCCACGTCGCGTACCTGTCCTTTAGTACACCTGTACCTCAGTACAATGGTATTCGGTTTTGAAATAGATAGTATCCCTTCCCGGAAATTAAGGATTTATTTGGTTAATCATTACTTCAGGGAAGATTTTTATGAACAGTACTTTTTCACGCATGCTGGCCGTTGCTATGACCATGTGGCTTGGCCTTGCTGCCGGAACGGCGAATGCGGGTGTTCCGACGTTTAGTGGTTGGGACGGCAGTGCCGATGCCGGATATAACGCAAGTTTTTGGAATACGGGTGTGGCCAGTTCGTTTACAGACTTGTTCAGTTTTGTTATCCCCGCGGACGCCTCTGGTAATGGAGATGCAAACGTAATCAGCTTGACCAGTAGAAATATAACCAATGTGCAGCTTACCGCATTCACTTTGTTTGAAAGCTTGAGCGGCGTGTTCAGCACCGGTGTCATAGACGGTACCGGTACAGAAGCAACCCTGAGTTTTACAGGCGGGCAAGTTCCCGGTAGCTATACTTTGACTGTGGCAGGTTACAAAATTAACACTGCATTGTCCGGGTCTTATGCCGGAAGCCTCGCAATCAGCCCGGTTCCCGAGCCGGAGACCTACGCCATGTTGCTGGCCGGACTTGGCTTGATTGGCTTTAGCGCTCGCCGCCGCAAAAGTGATGCTTTTGATGCTTAAGCTTCTCTGAGTTGGCTGTATCTCCGACAAACCCCGCCCTGGTGGCGGGGTTTGTCTATTTATGAATCCCCGTTGTGAGTCTGTGCCACAGATGAAATCAAGATGAACCGAAAGGATCTGTTTGATCGCGCCATCTGGTGTCGGATATCGCCTTTTGTAGCCTATGTATTTTTCATGCTTCTGGCAGAACTGTTGTCGAGATTCGGCTGGAGCGAATATGAGTTGAGATTGCTTTATGCGGTGAAGGTTGCCGCGGTTGCCTGGCTGCTTTGGGTGCTGAGGGGTGTTTATATAGAGTTGCGTTTGCCACGCGGTGCGGGTGTACTGACTTGGGGAGTAGCAATTGTCGCTGGGGCGACCGTGTTCGTGGCCTGGATCAGCCTTGACGCGGGATGGATGCAAATAGGTGTATCTGCCGGCTTTAACCCGCATGGTGATGCCGGCATCGATTGGATGATGGTTGCCGTAAGGTTGACGGGTGCGGTACTGGTGGTTCCCTTGATGGAGGAGCTGTTTTGGCGATCGTTCCTGATGCGCTGGATCGCGAAACATGATTTCCTGGTTGTCGAACCGGCCCGCGTAGGACTCAAGGCTTTTGCCATTTCGACGGTATTTTTCGCCTTCGAGCATAATTTGTGGTTGGCCGGGTTATTGGCTGGAATGGTGTATAGCTTGCTGTATATGTGGAGCGGCACATTATGGTCGCCGATACTTGCGCATGCTGTCACCAACGCGCTGTTAGGGGCGTGGGTCATCTATACTGGCAACTGGAGTTACTGGTAAACTGATTCCGATGTTTAATCCCTGGCAACAAATTTATTTGATACTTTTCGGTGCTTCCATCCGGGCGGGTGCCTGTGTGGTAACTACAAACGCCCCGTACTTCAGCACTGGCTACTTTTCCCGGTGCACGTTCAACCGCAAAGAAGTTGCCGGGAAAATCGGGCTTTGCTGTGCAGTCGGCATGAAGACCTGCGCGAGTTACAGATTTGGAAACTTATGACCGCTAACGATATTCCGGTAGTGGCGTTTTTCAAGCGCCTGCTTGATCCTTTTATGATCTGGGGCCTGTTGGTCCTGATCACTTTTGTGTACGACGAGGATTTCACCGGTTATTATCTGGTGCTGATGATCATCACCTTTTTCATTTCATCATACATATACGAGCAAACCAACATATACCGCACGTGGCGCAACGGTAAATTGTTGGCATACATCCGCGACACTCTCGTCGGTTGGGGTTACATTATCGCCATCCTGCTCTTTCTGGGCTTCGCTACCAAACTCTCCTACCAGTATTCCGAACAGGTAATCCTTACCTGGTTCATTGTCACCCCAATCGCCCTTATCATCAGCCATCTGATCGTGCGCAAGATCGCTACTGATCTGCGCAAGGAAGGCGAAGTGCGTTCTGTGGTGATCGTCGGAGCCAACGATATGGGCGTGAAGCTTGCCGAACGTATCCGGGATTACCCCTATCTGCTCATGGGGGTGCGTGGTTTTTTTGACGATCGGAATGAAACCCGGAGTCCGGCAGCCGCAACGTCGTTGTTGGGCGGGGTGCAAGACGTTGCCGGATATGTCCGCGTGAACAACATACAGATGATCTTCATCAGTTTGCCGATGTCTGCCCAACCACGCATCCGCGCACTTCTGGATGACTTGCACGATTCCACGGCGTCCATCTACTTCCTGCCCGATGTCTATATCTTCGACCTGATGCAGGCACACTTCGACAACGTGGGTGGTATACCGGTGGTCGCGATATGTGAATCGCCATTCTCGGGTGTGGATAGCGTGGTCAAGAATGTCAGTGATTTCGTGCTTGCATTTCTCATTCTGCTGTTGCTTTCGCCCCTCATGTTGGGCATCGCGTTGGCGGTGAAGTTTACCTCACCCGGCCCGGCTGTCTTTAAGCAGCGCCGCTATGGCCTTAACGGAGAGGAGATCATCGTCTATAAATTCCGCTCCATGACGGTCAGCGAGGATGGTTCAAGCATTGCACAGGCTCAAAAAAGCGACCCGCGGATTACGAAGATCGGCGCTTTTCTGCGCCGCTCCTCACTGGACGAGTTGCCCCAGTTCATCAATGTATTGCAGGGAAGGATGAGCATTGTCGGCCCCCGCCCGCACGCGGTGGCGCACAATGAACTTTACCGCAAACTCATCAAGGGTTACATGTTGCGCCACAAGGTAAAGCCGGGGATTACCGGTTGGGCCCAGGTAAACGGGTTGCGCGGCGAAACCGAGGTGCTGGAAAAGATGCAGGCGCGTATCGAGTACGACCTGAACTACCTGCAAAACTGGTCAATCTGGCTGGACCTTTGGATTATCATGCGCACGGTATGGGTGGTCCTGCGCCGGGATAATGCGTATTGATTACCTGTTGTTAAGTTGACTGAATATCCAATCTCGAAAATTGAAGGGGAAAGATCTTGATTTGTTTTGATATATTGTCGTTCATGAAGGTCAATAGCATTGTGCCATCAAGGCGTGTGCTGTGCGGAGTTCTGTTGCTGGTGACCGCTGTCGGTCTTTCCGCCTGCGGCAGCAAGGAAAAAAAGGCCGGGCAGACACTGGTCAGGGTGAACGGTGAGGAGATCACTGTGCTCCAGATCAACGATGAGCTAAAGCGTGCCGGGGTCAAGGTTGAGCAGCAGGAGGCTGCGACCAAGAAATTGCTGGAGTCATTGATCGATCGCCAGTTGATCATGGCTGAAGCGAAACGCAACAAGATCGAGCGCACTCCCGAGGTCATGCAGGCAATCGAGCGCGCCAAAGCGCAGATTATCACGCAGGCATACATTAAGAGCATTGTGACCGAAATTGCCAAGCCTTCCATGTCCGAGATTGACGACTATTTTCTGAAGCACCCGGAATATTTCACCCAGCGCAAGCAATATGACATTCAGCAATTGGTCATTTCTACCAAGGACTTCAGCGATGAACTCAAGTCAGCCATAGACTCTGCCCAGTCTCTGGATGAGGTTGCGGCATGGCTGGATAAGCACAATGTACGCTACGCACGCGGCCAATTATCACGCAGCACCACAGACCTGCCGGAGCAGATGGTGGCGAAGCTCAAGGAGTTGCAGAAGGGACAACTATTCATCGTCAATGAGGGGGAGAACAGTATGTTGAATTCCATCACGAACATCAAGGATAGTCCTGTCACGGCCAAGGATGCTGCACAGCAGATCGAGCAGTATCTGATCAACAAAAAAACCAAGGAAGTCGCGGATGCAGAAATCAAACACTTGCGTTCATCGGCGAAAATAGAATATCTCAATGCGTCTGCTCCCTAGGATAATCCCGCTAAAGTTGAATGTGGCAGCTTTCCTTCGCTTCAGGGAAGTGACTTTAAGATGTGCTGTGAACGAAAAAAATCAGCCTGGCAGGTAGATGCCCAATGAGCAATTCAGTCATGGCTTGTTTTACAACCAGGATCCTTGCCCTGAAAGCAGCCATGCCAGAATGGTGGCCAGTTCTGCTGGGTATGCTGGTCTTGTATGCGCCCACTTTTTACGACCTGTTCAATGGCTTGTGGTCCACGGAAGAACAAGCGCATGGGCCGATTATTCTTGTACTTTCAATCTGGCTTATTTTTCGGCAATGGCCGCGCATGGTGGAAAAAAGCGCGGGTAAGCCCACTTCTGTTACGGGCTGGGCGGTTTTTGCTATAGCGTTAGTGCTTTACATTATCGGCCGTTCACAGCAGATCGTGTTGTTTGAAATGGGCTCTTTTATCTGGATGCTCGCTGCAATCCTGTTGGTCAAGCATGGCAGCAGTGCGCTCAAGGTCATGTGGTTCCCGCTGTTCTTTATGCTGTTCATGATTCCCTTGCCGGGCACAGTAGTCATCGTGCTCACCATGCCGATGAAAATGGCGGTTTCTTATGTAACAGGGCAGATTTTATTTTGGGCAAATTACCCTATTGCGCGGAATGGTGTCATCTTGCAGATCGGGCAATATCAACTGTTGGTTGCGGATGCCTGCGCCGGGTTGCAAACACTGCTGACGCTGGAATCACTGGGCCTGTTTTACCTGAATGTTGTCCGCCATCCCTCGGTTTTTCGGAATGTGGTATTAGCCATTTTAATCGTGCCCATCTCGTTCGTTGCCAACGTGATACGCGTCATCACCCTTACGCTGATCACCTACTATTTTGGCGATGAGGCAGGTCAGGGATTCCTGCATGGATTTGCCGGTATGGTCTTATTCATGAGCGCTTTGATATTAATCTTGGGCGTGGACTCGTTGCTGCAATTCATTGTCAAACCGCGAGCTGCGCAAGCTGTGTAGTCCGCGAGATAGATCCAATGAAAAAACCTCTAATTGTCAGCCTCATCCTGGGAATGCTCATGGTGGCGTCGGGTGTCATTACGAAGGTCATGACACCCACCATTGTATTCTCAGACCAGCAGACAAAAATTAACCTTGAAACCCTGATCCCCACAGAATTCGACGGCTGGGTATTGGACTCGTCCACTGCGGGTGCCATTGTCAACCCTACCTTGCGAGGTGAGCTGGACAAGATTTACAACCAGACACTCTCACGTGCATACATCAACAACGAAGGCGAGCGTGTCATGCTCTCCATAGCTTACGGGGGGGCCCAGAAGACAGACTTGCATGCCCACAGGCCCGAGATATGCTACGCGGCAAGTGGTTTTGACATAGGCAAAATGACCAAGACATTTGTTGATACGGCAATCGGTCGGATACCGGTGATGCGCCTTGTCGCGAAACAGGATGCACGCAATGAGCCGATAACCTATTGGATCAGGGTAGGCAATTCTCTTACACGCGGTTGGGTTGAGCAAAAGGCAGCTGCGATCAGCTATGGATTGACCGGGGAGGTGCCGGATGGCGTCCTGGTTCGCGTTTCTACCATATCCAACGATGAGAAGGATTCCTACCGGATTCAACAGGTATTCCTGGCAGCCATGTTGCAGGCAGTTCGAAGCGAGGATCGGTTCTGGCTGGTCGGCCTGATGACCCCATGAGCGCGCAAGGCATCAGGATTTATCGTCAGGGCTAGAGTTTTGGTCGCCCGGACAAAATACCACTTCTATTTCATCTCTCCCAAATCCAAACTACTTCAAAGGGGGAGGCGCGGACGATTGCCGGTATACTCGCAATGTCTTGTCCTAACAGTAAGCTTTTCAACTATTGGCCAAGTGATGACCCAGACGTTCTGACAACATAACCAGGGTTAGTGTGGGATTTGCCCCCCCTCCTGTTGGGAAAACGCTGCTTCCAGCAACGAAGATATTTTTGAAGCCATGTATCTGTAGGTTTTTATTTACGACACCAAACCTGGGGTCTTCAGACATTCTGGTTGTACCCATCTGGTGGGCATGTCCTACAAAATCATCCATGGTTTTTGTGTTATCGAGTATAAATTCTTTAAGCTGTACTCTTGCAACTCCGTTTATTGCCATTTCCTTGGCAACTTCAAATCCCAAAGTGCGTACCGTTTTATAGTCAGCGGCATTTGCCTGCCAATCAAGCATAACGCGACGCATGCCGAACATATCTTTTTTGTTACCTAGAAATACCCGACTGTTAAGATTTGGGGCTTGTTCTATCATGCTAGTTATCACCCCATCACCCGGGCAGTCAAAATCCAAAATATTCCTGGACAGATCTGTTAGAAACCCTGATTTACAAGCCGCTACTCGCAGTGCTTGTTTGAGCTTCCTCAGTCGGCCATAACTGATTGGAACAGAGTCGCGTTGAAAATTTAGGACGGCGTTTCCTATCTGCAACTTCCTGATCATATTTTCGCTTGGATTAAGCTGTATGTTGTCCTGATGCCAAATTGGAGAATTCTCTGCAATGAACCTGCCAATCTCCACACCAAAATGCTCCATAAAGCAGCGGCCGACCATCGCATTCTGATTGCCTATACCACTTGAAATTTGTTTATCACAATTAAGAAGCAGACGTGCATTCTCGATAGCACCCATGGCAATCACATAACTATTAGCCGAGAATAAAAACTTTTGATTGGCATAATTTTGAATTTCAAAGGAAGTTGCCGCATCAAGATCCTTGTTCAAAATGATATTGGTTAAATTGGCATTGATGTAGACATCAATTCTTGAAGAACTTTTCAACTCGGGATAATATTTTTTCCCGAAACGCGTTGGTGGGCTGACCGCGTGCTCAGAGAACCTAAAGTTATTGCCTTTCCATTCTGTCAGTTGTGATGTCTGAAATGCTTCCCTTGAAATATCCAAGACAGAACATGCAGTATCAAAAAACCGAAAAACCTCCTCTCTCGTTATCGGCCATCCAGGCAATCCCAAATAGGTTCGCTGCTCAAAGTCCACTTTATCAAAAAAGGCACACCGACCAGCCCAGTGATTTGATGTGCCTCCGAAATACCGTAATCTGTCGGATCGAATCGCATCCCCATACCTCAACCCAATGCTTTCACCCTGATATAAGTCCTGTGAAAGCTCGGAATACTCCAATCCGCCACCTTCAAATATAGCAACCCGCTTGCCTTGCTTTGCCAACACCCTCGCAATTGTGATCCCTGCTGGTCCGGCACCACAAAGGCAAACATCATACTGTTTATGATTCGAGTTTTTCTCTACAGAGTTCAGATCAAAAATCATAAAGCTAACCTAAATTCTCGGTAAGATCATCCATTAATAATACCCACCCGCCTAAAATTATGAACCCCTTATTTTCAATTGAGGATAACGGATGGTTCCCCCCAATTTTGTTATCAGCCATTAATCTACCAATAAGAAGGGGGGATATAAACGCCCCCAGAATAAAATTTCTTCTGCTTAAAAAAAAGTGATTATCTTTTTGCGTATGCATCATAAATTCTTTCAAAATTGCGGCAGGGGTAAGTTCTAGGTATGATGAGAAATTGAGCAGTTTTCTTGCCACAGGCAGAATTTGCATGATTAGTTCAGATAGCGCCATATTAGGGTAATTTGTTTTGTATTGCAAAAGGAGCTTAAAAATGAGTCGGATATTATTCTTGGCGCTTTCTTTACTGCTGGTGTGGTTGAACGCGGGACTGGCTGTTGCAGCGGACAAACCGGACATCTATCAGCTGCGCCAGGGTGACAAGGTGCTGATCTCTGTCTGGCGAGAAGAGGCTTTGCAGAGGGAGGTGGTCGTCCTGCCCGATGGCAGCATCACATTCCCCCTTGCCGGCCGTGTTGAGGTGGCAGGTCTCAGCACGCCAGAAGTCGAGCAGCGTATTGCCATAAAACTTAAGGAGTATTTTCCTGAACCCGTAGTCACGGTGGTGATTGTCGGAATCGACGGAAATCGCGCTTATGTCACGGGAAAGGTCTTGCACCCCGGATCGCTGCTCATCAGCGGACCCATTACCGTGTTGCAGGCAATCAGCATCGTGGGTGGGTTTGACAGATTTGCCGATGAAAGCGGTATTAAGGTGATCCGTGCAAAATCAGATGGCCAGGAAATTTTGCCTGTGAATTACAAGGACATTATTTCGGGCCGGAATATGTCGACCAATGTACAACTCAAAGCGGGCGATACCATAGTGGTGCCTTGAGTTTGTTGGTTGACTGCATCATCTTGTCGTCTACTCACTCGGGCTTTATCCAATCTATTTCAAAACGGCAATAATTATGTAGGGTGCGTTTACGCACCAATTGGAAATGGTGCTTAAACGCACCCTACGATATTTTCTTTTGAATTGACAATGGAATTAGAGTTGTAGACTTATATCGCAATGGAGAAATTAGTTGAACGCACGACGACTTGCCGGGTTATCCATTCTGCTGGCTGGCCTTATGCTGTGCACAGGACATGGATGGGCCGGCTCCTGGCAACACGCTGTGTCATCCCGGGTTTCGACGGAGTTCGATAGCAACCCTGCCATGTCTCCAACCTATCCGGGTGGTGTATGGCGTGCGTTGTTCGAGCCGAGTTACACGCTGATGGGAAGAGTCGGCGCGGATGAATTGAAGGCGGTGCTTGCTCTTCAGATAGCGCGTTCTTCGAACAAGACTCTGAGCCAAAATCGTGATGGCCCCAGTGTGTTCCTTGATTGGCTGCGCCAGAGCGAAGCGGGCGAATTCGGTATTTCCTCCCGATATGATGAAATTGCGACACGCGATGCCGGGATAGATGCTACAGGCCTGGTTCCTGAAGACAGCACCCGCGCTTCCCGTCGTCTGTCCGGGAGTTGGAGCAAGGCACTGAGTGAACGTGGCACGCTCTCGGCGGATGGTGCTTATGAAGGTGTTGCCTATAAGGGCGGCAACTATTTCGATTATTCCACGCGGTCCGGCGGCCTGAGGTACAGCTATGACTGGAGCGAAAGTAGCACGCCATTCTTGAGGGTATCGGGTGAAAAATATGTGCCAGCCGGGAGTGGCGCATCCAGCCAACTTGCCAATGTCACATTGGGTTTGAACTGGAAAGCCGAATACGTGGATTTGACCCTGCAGGTAGGCCAGTCCAAGGGTAGCGGTGGCAATACTGACTTGCAGGGTGGTTTTACAGCCCAGTACACCGGCCAGCGAGCCCAACTGGTTTTGAGTGCGGATCGACAGGTTTCGTCCAGCGGTCTGGGTGGCTTTGTGAAAGCAGATCACGCGAGGGGGAACTGGAACTATGCCTTGAGCGAGCGAAGCAATACCGGTATTGATCTGGATTGGAGTAAGAATCGCTCCATTACAACCAATAATGTCCGCACTACATCTGGTGTCTGGTTACAGCGCAATCTCAATCCATTTTGGGGGGTGCGGGCGTATTATCAGCACAATATTATCAACGGGGGTGGGGTCGATGGCGCATCCTCGAATATACTCGGACTTTCCCTGGTCTACACCCATTCCGATTTCTGAACCTGACATACAGCATATAAATGGCTACCGAATACGAACTGACCCTTTCTGATTATTTGTCGATCATGCGCCGCCGTGCTCCATACCTGATAGGAGCTTTCGTTGCGGTGCTACTGATTGCAATTGTTGTTGCCTTCACCATTCCGCCGACTTACCGCTCTACCGGAACCATCATGGTGGAATCCCAACAGGTGCCTGACAATATGGTGCCCAGCGCGATCAGAAACCAGCTTGATGAACGGATCAATGCCATCAAGCAGCGGGTCATGACACGGGAAAATCTGTTGCAGATCGTCAACAAGTACAGTCTCTTCAAGGATAATTTGGACTCCCTGACCACTTCGGAGTTGATAGACAAGATGCGGGATCGCGTTGTTGTTGAGTCGATCAGTTCCGGTGATGCCATGCAATCCGGCCGGCAGGGACAGCCGACGACTGCCTTCACAATATCTTTCGAAGACCGGCAACCGGAGGTTGCTCTTCAGGTCGCCCAAGACCTGGTCACCCTGTTTTTGGATTGGAACATCAAATTAAGAACCGAGGGCGCCACGGAGACCACAGCTTTTCTCACCCAGGAGTCGGAAAAACTGAAGGTCGAGGTTGAACGCTTGGAGGCTTTGATTGCTGCGTACAAGCGGCAGAATAGCAATGCATTGCCGGAGCAACTGACTCTGCGTATGACTATGCTCGCGCGTGCCGAGAATGATTTGCGTGAGGTGGAGCGGGATTACAGGAGCGCCAAAGAGGAACTGCGCTCCCTGGAAGTTGAGCTTTCAGCTGCCAAGCACGGAATGGGTGAGGAGAATTCATCACAGACGTTGCCGGCACTCAAGGCCGAATATGCCAAGCTTACGGGGGTCTATAAGGAGTCACACCCCGACATTAGAAGGCTCAAGCGCAAGATTGAGGCCATGGAAAAGGCAGCCGACACGCCAGCGTCCGAAATTGCTTCAGTCGATAGTCTGGCCGTGTACAGGATCCAGGCCAAAATAGATTCGGGTAATGCCCGACTGGCATCCCTTGCGCAGCAAAGAGAAATGCTGCAAGGCAAAATCACCGAAAACGAGCGTGCCATGATACAAACTCCAAAAGTGGAGCTGGGTCTGGACGTACTCATTCGTGATCGCGACAGCGCACAGAGAAAGTATGAAGAAATCCGCGGCAAGAAGATGAATGCGCAGATCGCGCAGAATCTGGAAAGTGAGAACAAGTCGGAGCGATTCTCCCTGCTTGAACCACCGCTATTACCCGAGAAGCCCTTTAAACCCAATCGCATGAAAATTCTTGCTCTGGGCTTGTTCCTGGCCATGGTTTCCTCGGGTGGTGCAATCATGGTTCTGGAATCGATCGACAAGCGGATACGTGGGTCCGAAGCGCTAACCCACGTGCTGGGTTACCGGCCACTGGTTGTAATCCCCTATCTCCCCATCCGGGAGGAAGGGGTACACAGACAACGGATGCTCAAGCGGACGATCATCGCAGCCGTCATTGCCCTGATCGCAACTGTTGTGGCATTCCATTTTCTGTACATGCCTCTGGATGTCATGTTTATGAAAATTTTGGCCAGATTCGGGTAGGGGGAAGAAATGGAACGCATCAAGCAGGCCATTGAAAAGGTCAATAACCAGCATTCAAGCGAAGCCAACCGGCTTCCCAAATCACATCAGAAAAGTCAGGGCGCAGTGTTTTCGCCACGCCCTTCTCAAGATCATGCTGAGTTGGAAGACATCAGCTACAAGCACACGCGTGTAGTCAAACTGCAGGTGGAGCAACTGGAAAAAAACCGCATTGTTGCGCTCAATAAAAACGACCCAAAGAGCATGATCTTCGATCTCCTGCGCACTCATGTCCTGCAAAAGATGGAAGAGAATGGCTGGCGCACCCTAGCCATTACCTCGCCCACCCAGGAGGCCGGAAAGACCGTGGTGGCCATCAATCTGGCCATGAGCATTGCCCAGCAAACCAACAAGACCGCCATGCTGGTGGACTTCGACCTGCGTCGGCCCAAGATAGGCCCTTACCTGGGACTTCCCATGGAGAAGTCACTGAATGATCTTCTGGATGGTACGGCTGAATTATCAGAGGTACTCGTCAATCCGGATATGCCGAGGCTGGTAGTGCTGCCGACCAGGAACCCGGTGAGGAGGTCAACAGAAACTCTTTCTTCAAAAAAGATCGCGGAACTGATCAAGGAACTCCGCGAGCGCTATGAATCACGCATTGTCATCTTTGACCTGCCCCCCGTGCTCGTTACCGATGATGCCATCGCCCTGTTGCCGCAGATCGATTGCGTCCTCATGGTGGTGGCCAACGGGATGTCTACCAAGCGGGAAATCGAGGACAGCCTGCGCTACCTGCCGGCAGCAAAGCTGATCGGCACAGTTCTCAACAAGGCGGAAACTGAGCCGGTAGGCTATTACTATTACTGACCGATTGAGTAGCGGCGAAGTTCACGCAATGGAAAAACGGCCTTCCGTTCATTTCAGGAACAGCCATGAGGTTTTCAGCGAGGCCTCCAGATTGATTACATATTTGCCATCATTGTAGCCGACAGGAATTTCCATTTCCTTTTGGTAGAGGGTCCTTTTGAATAACCTCAGTCCTTTGCGAGCGTGAATCGTCAGTTGCCCGAGTACTGGCTCTGGTCGAAAGGGCAGTGTGTTGCCAGTTGGAATAGCCCGGGCACCCAAGGAAATCATCAGGCTGGAGGACAGTTTGATGGGCGCGCCATCCGTGCTTTGCACAGCCACGCTGGCATTGCGTGTTCTGATGTCAATTTTCACATCCGGCAGTACAACCGGCTCATTGCCTATCCAACCCATGGCAGCTTGGGTGCGGGGAGTATTGATGGTGTAGATCCCCTTCGCCCAATTGCGTCTAATTTCCCCTGTGTCGGATAGCACCTCGGTAGCATTGGCAGCGATCATGGACTGGTTCAGGTTCTGAATGACTTTGGCGCCATGCGGTATCTGCCCTTTCCTTAGCCATGGCAGCTCCGGAATTTCAGGCATGACAACCACCAGCTTGCCCTTTTCGGAAGCAGTGCGGGCCGCTATGCTGTTGTCCGGTGAATTTGACTGATAGAACAACTGCTCCCTGTCGTGGGTCAGGGCATAGGTAGTGTCGGCTTCCCTGACGTGACCCTGGCGGTAGAGCAGGGCGGCCGCCGGCAGGGTGGCGACAAGGGCTGGGTCATTGAAGGCATGCCAGTTGGATGGTGTACCGGCATCGTTCAGCGGTGCCTGTGCGTAGGCATACAGCATGATGGCATCCCACCCCTGTAACCGAGCGGTGCCGGCTATCGTCAAGGGGCTGGAATGCCGGTCTGGGGCGGGGAAAGGCGACACGTTCCATTCGGTGATGCTCATGGGCTTGCCGGCAACCTGACTCATACTCAGCCAGTTGACCATGCTGCTCCCGGTGAGCGGATTTTTATCCAGTTCAAGTGCCCCGCCGTAGGCGTGTGCATCGATAATGTCACCGGTCGTGAGCGCAGGCAGCGAATACAATGGGTTGCCCCAAGTGCTGGTTGTGGCGATGGGCACTTTTGCACCCAGGCCGCGCAGGTGCGAGATCATGTCGATATCAAAGCGGTGCTCGAGATCGTTCAGAAACAGTTTCGATGGCCCGGGTTCCCAGGAGCGCCAGGTTTTGTCAGGCGGCAGACCATTTTTGGTGGCAAATCCTTTTGCCAGATTCATGTACAACCGGTTATGCAGAGGCACTTCTTTGTCCGGCAAGAGCGCATTGCCATAATGATGGGTAAGGTCATTTTCGTTGGTGATGAGCAGTGCCATGATGGCGGGCTCGTTCTTGTAGGCCACACCTGTGTATGTATTGGAATGGTTCAGATATGCCTCGTTGAAGCGTTTCATGGCTTGCTGTATGGTCAGGTTGACATAGTTGTAGCCTTTCAGGTCGGCAGTCTTGCCGTTCTTCCTGATTTCGTCGAACCCATAGATATGGTCGCCTTCCGCAAGTGCCCTCTGTACATGCAGATCCAGCCAGACATAAATACCTTCATCCTTGAGGCACTTGATCCACCAATCCAGTTTGTCCAGTGAGGCGGGATCCAGAGTCTGGGTATCCGCGGCATCTTTACCGAAGGCGTTCGGGTTGACCCAGGGCGAATCATGGTGGTGGATGCGGATCAGATTGAAACCCAGAGCCGAAATCCGTTTGGCCTGCTGTTTCACATTATCCCTGGAAGTATCGAACAATACATATGCGGCAAGATTGGCGCCCCAGAAGCGTGCGGGTGAGCCATCCTCGAAGACCAAGGATTCCCCCGCAGCTTTGACGAAACCACGCCGACCGGCCGGTTTCTCACTCGCGTTGAGGAAAGACAGGTCAACCGGAGAAGTTTGCCAGTCCAGATTGCTCTGGGGCCAAAGCGATACATCCCTGGTGCCGAACCGTTCGCTCTGAGTGGGGCGGACGGTCATGTTCCCTGACATGGTCAAGGTCATTCTGTAGTGCTGTCTCCCCGCTGCAATTGGACCATTAAAAAAGAACGCCCTTAACTCATTTTTACTTCCGCGTTCGAAATAAAGTGTGGACAACGCGGGATCAAAACGCATTTCCACATGCCTGTTATCCCCTTTACCCCAAGTCCAGCCTTGATTGTTCGGTAGCAACCGGGGTTCGCCCATCTCATTGCCAAAAGCGTTCAAGTCGAACTTGAAAACCACGCCACCTTTGGAATCGCTTTTCGTGCTGTGAGCGTCAAGATCGGTCAGCCATACAAATTGATTGCCGGATGGAGAAGAAATTTTTCCGCTTAGATCGAAATCGAGTGTTTTATTGCTGCCTGAGAAGCTGTACTGCAAGGGTGTGGCAATATTGAAATTTATGGATAGGTCTGCCCATGACCAGTTGCTGCCCCAAAACGCGTACGATGAGGTCATGGCGTTCCTGCCGTCTTTTGACAGTACCGGCAGACCATCTTGTTCACTCACGCTGGCGGACCAATCTGCCAGTGTGCTTGTTGCAGCCTCGTAGTTTGCCATGGTTGCTGCGCTAAGTGCAGGGGTATGCGATAAAAGTCGCCAACCGGCTGATCCGATAAATAACAGTCCGATGATGATCAATACAAAGGCCGGCCGTTTTTTAATCGTTGTCATCGAACTTTTCCCCGTGATGATTCAATCGATATTCTTCGCGCCATCTGTGCATAAGCCACTCCCAGTCCCGCAATGGACCAGTACATGATAGGAATGATCGTAATGCTACTCACCGTAAATATGATTACCATAATGGCCAGTAGCGTGGCCAGCAAGACTCGGCCAAGCAGGTACTCTTCACTGTCCCTGTCCGGAAATGAACGCATGGCTCGGTATATGCCCGTGAGCGTCAGGGCAAAGAACGCAACAAACAACCCAAGACCCGTGAACCCTGATTCCAGAGTTACCCTGATATAGGTGTTGACAATGTCGATGATGCCCTGCCCCTGGCGCATGGACTGCATCTCGGGTGTGACAAGATAATTAATGGAGCCGAACCAGGGGTTACGCTGGATAACGACCATCGAGTTAGTGATCAGTTTCTCGCGGTAGTCGATGTTTTCCTTTTCCGTTGATCCGATAATGGGCAGCAAATTGATCAGCTTCCCGCCTCCCGGGAGTATGGAAATCACAGGCAAGGCGAGCATAGCCACAAGTGCCAGGCTCATCAGGCGACGGGTGGGGTTGCGACCGGTAGCGATGAAAACAACTACCAGCACGGCTGCGCCGATCCAGGGGCCGCGTGACAAAGGGACGATCAAACCGGCAGCCAGCAATGCCATACCGAACCGACGGATGAGCTTTTGCTGGATGGAGCGTTGCAGAAACAAGTAAAGGCCGATGCCTACGACCATCAAGTAACCCAGAGCAATGGCTTGGCCTGCCGTGACGACGGCCCTAAGCATTCCATCGCGCCCAAGGTATCCCATCATTCCCCCTTCCAATTCAGGCGCATCAGTCCAGGATGAATATAGTAGCCAGTGTTTGTAGGACTCGAAAACTGCCAGTGGCACAAGTACCATAATCGCCAGCACAAGGCTCAGGAGTGTATCGCGAAAGGCTTGCAGATCCTTCAGCGAGCGACTGACGACAAAATAGGGCAGGAAGACGTCAATGAAGATGTAAAAAACCTGGCGCATAGTGTTCGTCAGGCTGGGTTCACGCAGGTAGAGCATCGCTGTGAGCAAGAGATAGGCGGCTATTGCCTTGTCAGGCCAAGTGCGGCCAAATGGGAGTGTGTCGCCTTGTCGCAGCAGGTAAAAAAATGCGGGAAACAGGATGAGTAGTGCCAGTATCCTGGGGTGGGAAAGGTCGAATAAATAGTTTATCAAGTCCATCCCGGGGATCTGGACATAGGCCATGGGCAGGACGAGCAGGATGAAAAAAAATAGAGCCGTTGGATTGGTTTCGTGTCGGTTCGCGTAGATCAGTAACGGTATGGCGATCAATGTGTACGCCCAGAAGTTGAACGTCAGAAAAGCGACAAGCGTCAAAGCGAACCAAAGATTTCTTCTTCGTGTAAAATCACCAACATCAGTAATAGTGCAGGCGGGCCGATGTGCGAAAGCAAAAAAAGTCGCTGCCAGGACAAGAATAACGATTAATGCTCGAAGATGTTCTGGCATGTCAGGTTGGTTGCGGTGTAGTGTCGATCTGTACGGTGCTTGCCAATAAGTCAGTAATTTAATGAAACCTAACCGTTCCCGCACACCGCATGGAAACGGATTATCAACGGTGATTGCAGATCAACACGAGGTGCCATCACTCGCGTTGCGGAGTGTAAAAAAAACTTAGTTCACGCGCGTAACCAGCTACTAATGTCACGGTCATTAGGTGACTTGGCCGAATTACTGGTAGTTTCATCAGGGCATGGGAACGAAAAATTTTCAGGCCTCTCAAGTACAGCATGGATTTGTGAGTTATTGGTAATTGTATTCCTTGTGAAACAAACGCACGAATAATTTTGTGTTATTCAACCTAACATGTTTTCCCTTGCGCAATCAGGTGATTCATAACTGCCGGTGTCATCAAAGAGTAAACTCACCTTCAGGCGGCAGGTTGCTGCAGTCCGATTCATGGACTTTGGTTGGGTACGGTGTGAATCGGGCTTTATGCCCATTTGGTAATCACATTCTGACGCGCCTATTTGGATGACGGAGGCTTCCAGCATATGAACAGCACAAAATCCAATCCGGGTGCCCAGCCTGGGGATGGTCCGATGCCTGGCCAGTTAGCGGAAGAAGTGCCTCTTTGCGTCGATCTTGACGGCACTTTGATCCTTTCCGACGTGCTGTGGGAGTCGATCATTCAACTGTGGAGCAAGCCCGTTACGGCAATACGCGCAGCCTGGGCACTGCGTCACGGCAAGGCAGCAATGAAAAGCATATTGGCGGAGGAGGTTGCCATTGATCCTGCCGCGCTGCCTTATCGGGAGGATTTGTTGGCGTACCTGCGTTCCCAGCAGGAAGCTGGACGGCAGTTGGTACTGGTCACCGCCACCCACCGGAATATTGCCGAACGGGTTGCCGATTATTTGGGGATATTTAGCGGGGTGATGGCCACCGAGCGGACGCTGAATCTGGGGGGCGAACGCAAAAAAGAAGCGCTTGTGGCGGCTTACGGTGTGGGCGGTTTCGACTATATCGGCGATCACGCAAAGGATTTGGCCATTTTTTCCGTGGCGAGGCTGTCGCTATTGGCCGATCCGTCCGATGGGTTGCGGGACAAGGCGGCCAAAGCGGGCAAGGTCGATATGATTTTTGAGCGCAGACGGCGATGGAGCAAGGTCATACTCCGGGCCTTGCGCGTCCATCAATATTCCAAAAATGTTTTGCTCGGCGTGCCCTTGGTCACCGCGCATCTGGTTTTGGACGCGGGCGCTTGGCTGAATCTGATCTTTGCCTTTCTGTGCTTTAGCATGCTGGCATCGGCCACCTACATCGTTAATGATTTGCATGACTTGCCATTGGACCGTAAACATCTGAAAAAACGTTACCGGCCGTTAGCTAGCGGAGATATGCCCATTCCTTTCGGCATTGGCTTGGCATTCATCCTGGCGTGCTTGAGTTTTGGCTTTACCTTGGTGTTTTTGCCCCGCCTTTTTCTGGTCTTTCTCCTGATTTACACCGTCCTGACGCTTGCCTATTCTTTCGATCTCAAACGTCGGTTGATCGTGGATGCCTTGACCTTGGCCATGCTTTACACCCTGCGGATCATCGCCGGGGCGGCAGCAATCAGTGTCGTTCTTTCGGAATGGCTGCTGATGTTCTCGCTGTTTTTCTTTGTGAGCCTTGCGCTTTTAAAACGGGCCATCGAACTGGAGGGAATCACTGACGGCAAGCGCATTCCCGGTAGGGGGTATCTGCCATCCGATGCCGACATCATCCGTTCCATCGGACCATCTTCTGGCTTGCTGGCAGTGTTGGTGTTCTCCCTCTATATCAACAGCCCAAGCGTCACCAAGCTTTATAGTACGCCGCAAATGTTGTGGCTGCTTTGCCCGCTGCTCATTTATTGGATCACACGGATCTGGTTTCTGGCCAATCGGGGGCAGGTAAACCACGATCCGATCGTGTTCGCCCTAATGGATATCCGCAGTTATATTGTCGCGGGGCTTGCCGGCGCCGTCCTGTTTCTTGCCAGCTTTGATCTTATGAAGGTAATTCAATGAGCCATTGGCTGCTATTGCTGCTGACTATCGTCCTGACTGCGGTGGCGAACCTGCTTCTCAAATACGCGGCAGTCAACCGCCAAGAATTGGGGGGGGGGAGAGGGATCATCGCCAATATTTGGGAAATTTTCACCACACCATCATTAGTGTTGGGAATTTTTTGTTTGGGGCTGGCGGTGATCGCTTACGCGATAGCACTGCGCAACATCAATTTAAGTGTGGCCTATCCTGTCATGACCACCTCGGTGGTAGTTCTGGTTGCCATCTTTTCGGCCATTTATTTTGGTGAACCGGTCACACTAGTGAAGGCAGTCGGGACGGTCTTGGTGATCTCAGGCGTCATTTTGCTGTCGCAATAGCGGGGAACCCATGCAAACGCTCAGCACTTACTTGTCTACTTGGCGGTCATGGCAGCGTTTGACGGAAGGTTTCAAGGATCCGGCATGGTTGCGAAGAGCCGGGTGGTGGGCCCTGTTAATCGCATTGGTTTTGCGTGCGGGTTGGGCCTTGTCGGTACCGGTCATTCCGGTTTCTGACAGCAATGCCTACGATGTGTTTGCGCAGAATATCGCCTCCGGAGCTGGCTACGGTTGGAGGCCAGGAGAACTGACGGCATTCTGGGCAGTGGGCACTGCGGCGTTTTATGCATTGATTTACAGTTGTTTCGGACATTCCTATGTGCCCATCGTCATGCTAAATATCATGGTGGGCTTGGGCACCGTGGCGCTGGCCATGTCCTTGGCGAGGCGTTGGTTGGGTCCGGTTCCCGCGGTGCTGACCGGTTGGATTCTGGCGTTTTGGCCACAGATGATCCAATTCACCACGATCCTGGCCAGCGAGTTGCTGTTCAATTTTTGTGTTTTAGCGGCGTTTTGGATGGCGACCATGCCTGGGTGGAAATGGCTTCCCCGGTCAGTGGCCACGGGGATATTTTTGGCGGCCTCTGCGTATATTCGGCCAGCGGCACTGTTGTTGGCACCCCTGGTTTTTTTGCAGGAGGCTTTGATTCAACGGCGACCGGCCAGGGCAGTTGCCGCTTGTGCAGTTTCTTGTGTGGTCATGATTGCATTGATCCTGCCATGGTCGTTGCGTAATCTGCAAGTTTTTGACCGCTTCGTGCTGGTGTCCACCAATGCGGGTGCAAATTTCTGGATGGGTAACAATCCCAAGACCACGGGGGGTTATATGCCCTTGCCTGAAACGGGCATTGTCAATGAGGCTGAACTGGACCGCCATTTAAGCCGGCAAGCGTGGGAATACATCCGCCAGGAGCCTTTGGCGTTTGTGGCAAGAACCCTGGAAAAAGCAGTTCTGCTCCATGACCGGGAGTCCATTGGCATCGCCTGGAATGAAAAAGGTCTGGAGCAGCGCTTTGGTCGTGGCGTACTGATGCCCCTGAAGCTCATCAACAACCCTTATTGGTGGCTGATGCTGGCTTGCGCAGGCTACGGCCTGTTATTGCTTCTACGACAGCGAACATGGCTGGAGTTTTTTACCCTGCCCCCTTTGACTGTCTGGGTCTATTACACTGCGGTACATAGCATTACCGTGACTGGCGACCGCTATCACGTCCCCTCCGACCCGTTCATCGCAATGTTGTCGTCTTACGCGATTTGCGCAGTGGTGGGGAGGTTGGGGGCTTCTAGCAAAAGTGATTCGACGGCGAAATATACATAGTCTGGAGGTTGCTGTCCGAAAGGAAAATATATAGTGGGCTCTAGCGTTTTCCTGCTGGTTATTGTTGTCAACGCGGCGGAGGTTTTGGATTTTCTCAACAATCATATTCCTTGCAAAAAAAGCGCAAGAGTAGTTTTGTGTGTCCGCCTAACATGCTTTTCCTTGCTGTAATCAGGTAATTCATAAATGCCAATGTCATCGAAAAGTACACTCAGTCTCAGACAGCGCGTTCTTCAGTCAGGTTCTTGGACCCTGGCCGGATATGGCGTGAATCAAGCTCTGCGACTGGGTGGCAACCTCATTCTCACGCGTTTGCTGTTTCCCGAGGCATTTGGATTGATGGCGATTTATCAGGCAGTCAATTATGGCGTGCATATGCTTTCCGATATGGGGATAGGACCTTCGATCGTCCAGAAGGAACGCGGAAATGATCCAGCTTTTTTGAATACGGCCTGGACGATCCAGATCGTGCGCGGCTTTCTGGCATGGGGTGCACTTTGCGCCCTGGCGTTGCCGATGGCAAAATTTTATGGGGAACCGCTGCTTGCCGCCATGCTCCCTGTCGTTGGATTGACCGCAATCATCGGCGGCTTCAATTCCACCAAGTTGTACACGGCCCAACGCAATATGGAGGCCGCCAGAGTGACGCAGATTGAAATTGGCTCTTCCGCGTTCGGACTGCTCTGCACAATTTATCTTGCATGGCTTCTGCAATCCGTTTGGGCGTTGGTATGGGGTAATGTGATTACCTGTTGCCTGCAAATGTTTGCCAGTCATGTTGCTCTTCATGGCATAACAAATAAATTCGCGTGGGATCGCGATGCAGTCGACCACTTGAAAGGATTTGGACGTTGGATATTGTTGAACTCCTTCCTTACTTTCCTTGCGGCAGAAGCCGCACGTCTGCTGCTCGGCGCTTTACTTGACATGCGCCAACTGGCCTTATTCACATTGGCGAGCACGATGAGCCTCATGTTCTGGCAGGCAATCCAGCAACTGGCATGGAGAGTTTTTTTCCCTGCCTATTCGGAAGTTCATCGCTCCAACCCGAAAAAACTCATGTCAGTGCTATATAAAGCACGTCTGACACTTATTCTGCCCAGCTGGGGCATGGCTGTTCTATTCATTTTTTTTGGTTCCCGGATTATGGGGACGCTGTACGATGTACGTTATCATGGGTCGGGCGTCATGCTTGAGTTGCTTGCTGCCGGGTCACTCGCGGGATTTGTGTGGGGTTCTTACGTGGGTGTTTTGCTGGCAATGGGCAAGGTCGCCACCTCGACAATGTTGACCGCAATTCAGGTTGCAGTCCAGATTGGTGCGATATATGTTGGATATCATTATGGGGGGGGTACCGGCTTAGTTGTGGGTGTGGCTGCGGCCAATTGGATAATGTATCCTGTGAACGCGTTTGTGATGTACCGCAATGGGCTCTGGCAGCCCAAACTCGATCTGATCTTGCTTGCAGCCTCTGTTTCCATTTTGGTGTTGGCATGGCCTCGCTTTAACGCGATCAGTTGATGGAAAGATTGGACAGAGCGGTGCTTTTAAACCCCTGTCATTTAACTTGAGAAATGTTTTTGAAAAATATTATGTCGGATATTTCAGTAATTATTGTTAGTTACAATACGATAGAGATAACGAAAATTGCACTCAGTCATCTTTTTGCTTCATTGCATAATTTTGAGATGGAAGTTTTTATTGTCGATAATGATTCCAGGGATCATTCTGCCGATATTCTTCGCCATGAATACCCGAATATCACTCTCATTGAGAATAAAAAAAATGTAGGTTTTGGGCGCGCCAATAATCAAGTATTGCCATACATCAACAGCAGATATGTACTTTTATTGAATACCGATGCCTTTGTGGAGCCGGACACTATTGCCAAAACAGTCCAATACATGGATGCCAACCCGCAATGTGGCATTCTTGGCGTCAAGTTTCTGGGGCGTGATGGTGAACTTCAACCTTCATGTCGATTTTTCCCCACACCCTGGAATATATTCCTCAATCGCACCGGCCTGAACCGCCTTTTTAAGCATGCAAAAATGGTTGATGACATGACCTGGGATCACGCATCTGTCAGAGATTGCGACTGGGTGCCGGGTTGCTATTTCTTGATCCGAAAAACAGTCATTGATCAAGTCGGACTTTTTGATCCCAGGTATTTTTTGTATTATGAAGAAATAGACCACTGTTTTGCTGCAAAGAGCGCCGGCTGGCATGTCACTTATTTTCCATATACTTCGGTGGTGCACCTCGGTGGGGAAAGTGCAAAGTCGGAAGGAGAAATTACCCCGAGTGGCCGGCAGATTGAATCGCTACAGATTGAAAGTGAATTGCTGTACTTCCGTAAAAATCATGGGTTGAACGTCGCTATCGAAAATGTGTTTCTGATTACGCTTGCGGATGCCATTCAGATACTGAAAGATATGTTTAAGTTAAGGCGCCCACGAGGGCGCTTTGTGCATCTATCCCATTCGCTATTGGTATGGAAATTATTTTTTCGTACACGCATGGGCACGCAACCCACACGCTAAGCTTGGGATTTTAACCAAACGGGGGTTCTTCAACTGGCACTCAAGGGGGCGAGCGGCTCAATCTTCTCAGCCTCGGTGGGCGGGGGTGGGGGTACACTGTGACGAATGTTCTACAGACCAAATTTACATTTAGCCCAATACTTCAAGATATTTAAATATGCGGAATGATTCCAATATATTGGCTGATGTGGGTGTCGTGATTATTGGCCGCAATGAGGGTGATCGCCTGATCCGCTGCCTTGAAGCCCTGACCCCCCACTCTAATCAACTTGTCTATGTTGACTCCGCTTCAACGGATGATTCTGTGGATATGGCGCGCAGCTTGGGGGCTGAAGTTGTGTCGCTGGATATGGCAATACCATTTACTGCTGCACGGGCCAGAAATGAAGGCTTTAAACGAATGCGGGATTTGTATCCGCAAGCCGGCTATGTTCAGTTTATTGATGGTGATTGCGAAATCACTGCGGGCTGGCTGGAAAGTGCAGTTAACTTTTTGGTGATGCAGCAGGATGTTGCCGTGGTATGCGGCCGGCGCCGTGAGCGTTACCCTGAGAGAACAGTTTATAACATGTTGTGTGACATAGAATGGAATACTCCGCTGGGAGAAGCCAGGGCTTGCGGCGGTGATGCCATGATGCGGGTGAGTGCGTTTGAGAATGTGGGAGGGTTTCGACCGAACCTGATTGCCGGAGAAGAACCGGAACTCTGTGTTCGTTTGCGGGCGGCGGGCTGGAAAATCTGGCGTCTGGGTGAAGAGATGACTTTGCACGATGCGGCCATGACCCGCTTTGGACAATGGTGGAAGCGGACCCTGCGCACCGGCTATGGCTTTGCCGAGGGGGCGCATCTGCACGGTGCGCCACCGGAGCGGCATTGGGTGAGGGAGTCGCGGCGCGCCTTGATATGGGGCTTTGGAATTCCTCTGGTTACAGTCGGCCTGACTATCTGGTTGGGGCTATGGGGACTGGCGATGCTTCTGGTCTACCCGCTACAGATCATCCGCCTCGCATTGCGCAGCACACGACCCGCGAAGGAAAACTGGTTGCGTGCGCTATTTCTTGTGCTGGGCAAGTTTCCTGAGGCGATTGGCCAGTTGAAATTTATTTATAACAGGCTGGCCGGGAAGACGGCACGCCTGATCGAGTACAAATGAATATTGAAGTACCGCCAGTGTGGGTTTCCGCCTATGTGCCGGATTGGTTGCGAGAAGAACAGCGTGCTTTTTCGTGGCAACAGTTCCGGGCGTTGCGGGCAAGCTTCGGTCTTGCCAGTCGCCGCAAATTTGGAATAACAGGGCAATAGAATGGGAATCGGGGTCATCGAGACATTAACTCGGGTGCATCGTTTGGGTAGGGCTATGCATCCCACCCTGACCATAAATACCCTCAAACACCAGGTTATCCTGTTGGGGCGGGCCTTGGTGTTCCTTCCGGATATCCGGAAGTGGTATGAGATTTCTGACAATCCTTTGTTGACGCAGGCATTGAAGCGATTTCCGCTGATACATGGGATGATCTACTGGCCCTACATCAACCATACTTGGCCAATGGAACGCCGGTTGGCCGCCATCGATCAACATTTTCGCATGCTTGGTGGCACGGCGGCGATCATCGCCGATGCGACGATCGCGGAAGTTGAAATGGCCAGGTTAGAAGAGGAATATGCCGGGTTGCGCCTGGTGCTGGACAAAGCCGTGTGGTTTCTGCGCGAGGGCGAGATCGTCCTGAATCTATTCGTCAACGACCAGCGCTTTTATTCCATTGCGTTCACCCTTGGCGTAGACGCCGGCCAGCCACTGGTTCTTGTCGGAGCGCTGCAAGGGTCTAACTCCGAGTCCGCCCAGGGAGTTTATCGCGACATCACACATGCGCTCCACGGCATGAGGCCGCGCGACTTCCTGATGACTGCGTTCAAGCTGTTGTGCGGGGAACTTGGTATCCACAGGATATGGGCGGTTTCCAGCGACAACCGCCAGCACAACAGTCCGTATTTCGGCGATTCGCACAAGGAAAAGGTTCTGGTTGCCTACGACGAGGTGTGGCTCGAACATGGCGGTACGCAGCTCGACAACGGCTTTTTCGAGATCCCGGCCTTGGTAAAATACAAGGACATGAGCGAGATTCCTACGCGCAAGCGAGCCACCTACCGGCGCAGGTATCAGATGCTTGACAAGCTGGCGCTGGACATTAAATCCAGTTGCGCCCGGCACGCGGCGCAGCCGTCGGCGGTGGGCGCACAACCTGACGGGGTACACGTGTGATAATCCCAGATTGTCCATTTGAGGATTTCCCTATCGTAGGAGCCAGCTTGCTGGCGAAGTTATTCGCGAGCAAGCTCGCTCCTACAGTGGGTTCGTGGCCTTAATGGATTATCTGGGTTAATGGCAGTAATTGTTCAAAGGATATCGACATAGTATGTATGAAGCTTTCTACGGTTTGAAGGAAAATCCCTTCTCGATCCAACCCGACCCGGATTTCCTGTATTTCGGTCGCCGGCATACCTATGCCTACGCGATGATGGAATACGGAATCAAGAACAGGGCGGGATTCATGGTGGTCAGCGGCGAGATCGGGTGCGGCAAGACCACTCTGATCCGGCATCTGCTCAACAACCTGGCTCCCAGTCTCACTGTAGGCCTGGTGTACAACACCCACCGCGAGATACCCAATTTGTTGGAGTGGATCATGCTCGCTTTGGGGCTGCCCTATGAAGGGATGTCCAGAGTGGCGCTGTTTGATGGGTTCCAACGTTTTCTGATCGAGCAGTATGGGGTGGGCAAGAGTGTGCTGCTGATCATTGATGAGGCGCAGAATCTCAGCCCAGACGCACTGGAATCTTTGCGCATGCTTTCAAACATTAATGCCGACAAGAACCAGCTGCTTCAGATCATGCTGGTAGGGCAGCCGCAACTGAAAGATATGCTGATGCGACCCGATCTCCTGCAGTTCTCCCAACGCGTTGAGGTTGATTTCCATATCAAGCCCTTTGCGGCAGCAGATGTGCCGAACTATATCCAGCATCGGCTGGAAATTGCCGGTCGTATTGCTCCCCTTTTCACTCCCGAGGCCTGTGCCAAGGTCGCAGAGGCCAGCCAGGGTATTCCCAGGCGCATCAATATCCTTTGCAATACCGCGCTGGTTTATGGGTTCGCTGCCGGGGCTGAGCGTATTGATCTGGGTTTGGTTGAAGAAGTGCTGAGTGACAAGGCTGAATTTGGAGCATTGACGAACCCGGAATGAGTTGTTTGCACCGAACATATGGATTCGACTTCCCCTGCCGAAAACTCGTTAAGACAGGCCGGACATGCCGGAACCAAAAGGTTTATACCCGCGTAGCCCCATTTTTTGGGGACACGCTGGTCTTTATTGTTCCTGTCGCGTATTGGCATGACATTCAATTGCGCTAAAAGGGAGAGGCAGTGAATCAGTTTCGAATCGCGTATCTCGTCAATTATTACCCCAAGGTGAGCCACAGTTTTATCCGCAGGGAGATTCTTGCCTTGGAGCGCCAGGGATTTGAAGTTCTGCGCATCGCTTTGCGGGGATGGGATGGTGAGTTGGTGGATGCGGAGGATGTTCGCGAACGCGAACATACCCGCTATGTCTTGCAGGCCGGATTGATGGGTTTGGTGCCTGCTGTGCTGGGCATTCTTGTTACCCGGCCGGTCCGGTTTTTTCTGGCATTGAAGCTGGCTTTAAAAATGGGTATCCGGGCAGAGCGTTCATGGCCCTTTCACCTGATTTACCTGGCGGAGGCCTGCCGTATCATTCCCTGGCTGAAGGAATTCGGGGCGCACCATGTTCATGCCCATTTTGGAACCAACGCCGCCGAAGTGGTGATGCTGGTAAAAGTTTTGGGAGGCCCCGCATACAGTTTTACGGTGCATGGGGCAGAGGATTTCATGGATGGCCTCAGGGAGAAATTTCTGCGTTCCGCATTCATCGTGGCGGTCAGTTCCTTTGGTCGAAGCCAGTTGTTCCTTCAGATGGAATATATGCATTGGGGAAAGGCGAAGGTGGTGCATTGCGGGCTTGAAGCTTCGTTTTATGATGTTCAGCCGACCCCTGTGCCGGAATGTCCCAGGTTGGTATTCGTGGGTCGTTTGTGCAAAGAGAAAGGGGTGTTGCTGTTGCTTGATGCAGTTGCCAGTCTGGTTCGTTCAGGGGTGGATTTGGAATTGGTGCTGGCGGGCGACGGTGAAATGCGCTCGCAGGTCGAGGCACGGGTCGCAGAATATGGACTGGAAAAACAGGTACGGATTACAGGCTGGCTGAGCAGCGCACAGGTTCGCAGGGAAATCCTGGCGGCGCGGGCGTTGGTGTTGCCCAGTTTCAGCGAGGGGCTTCCCGTGGTGATCATGGAGGCGATGGCATTACGCCGTCCCATACTTTCGACTTTCATTGCCGGCATTCCGGAATTGGTGCGCCATGGCGAGAACGGGTGGCTGTTCCCCGCAGGTGCGGCGGATGAACTTGAAGCGGCGATAGGTGAGTGTCTTGCCCTGCCTGTGGCGCAACTTGAACGCATGGGGGAGCAGGCTCGCAACCGTGTATTGCAGCGTCACGATATCGACCATGAGGCTGCCAAACTGGCGAGCCTGTTTCGGGATGCGATAGGAACCGATGGCAGCACTGCCGGGTCAGGCCGATGACGGGTGCCGGCGGGTGAATCGAGCCGACATGCGGGGTTTGTTGATTATTGAAGAATATTGGTTATGGAGAGCCGCAAATGGATAGGCGTTACTGTTTGATCACTCCATGCAGAAACGAGGAAGATTTCGCGCGGCGCACGCTGGAAAGCGTTGTGAACCAAAGTATTATCCCCGCGCTGTGGGTAATCGTCGATGACGGCTCAACGGATTCAACGGCGCAGATCCTCGATGAATATGCTAAACGATATTCTTATATCCGGGTTGTCAGTCGTCCGGATCGTGGCGTTCGCAAGGTGGGCCCGGGTGTGATCGAGGCCTTTTATGAAGGATATGCAACGATCAACCCGGGGGATTTTTCTTATGTTTGCAAGTTTGATCTAGACCTGGAAATCCCCCCCCGTTATTTCGAAATCCTGATGGAACGAATGGAGCAACAACCGCGTCTTGGTACGTGCAGCGGGAAGCCTTTCTTTCCGGATCCGGATACCGGCGAACTTGTCAGCGAGATGTGCGGAGATGAGATGTCGGTGGGCATGACGAAGTTCTATCGTGTCCGGTGCTTCGAGGAAATTGGCGGCTTTGTGCGTGAAGTGATGTGGGACGGGATCGACTGCCACACCTGCAGGATGAAAGGTTGGCTCGCCCGCAGTTGGGATGATTCAGACTTGCGCTTTCTGCATCTGCGAGCAATGGGCTCGAGCCATAAAGGCATGCTCACCGGACGGCAGCGCCACGGTTTTGGGCAATACTTTATGGGGACATGGTTTCCCTATATGGTCGCCAGCGCGGTATTCCGCATGACTCGCCCGCCAATAATCGCCGGAGGGGTTGCGATGCTCTGGGGATATATAACAAGCTGGGCAAAGGGTCTGCCCAGATACGGAAGTGCCGAGTTTGTACGGTTTCTGCGCGCTTACCAAAAGCGCTGTTTGCTGGTGGGAAAAAAGAAGGCCACCGAAGAGATCGACCAAAAGATACTGAATGAATTTCCCCGGGTGAAGTCGTGAAAGCGCCGCTGTCCGACCCGCCCGTTGTGCGGATCGAAGGGCTGCCTTTTGCAGCGTTAAGAATGCGCGAAGTCGTCGATTTGATCATTCGCAGACATTCGGAAGGGTGTGGTGGATGGGTGGTGACGCCCAACATCGATATTTTACGGCGTTGGATGACAGACACTTCCTTCCGTACACTGGTCAGCGGCGGTGCGACTCTCTTTACGGCAGATGGCGCGCCGATCATCTGGCTGAGTCATATGCTGGGTACGCCCCTTCCTGAACGTGTTGCGGGTTCGGATCTGTTTGTCGAGCTTGTATCCGAGGCGGCAAGAAATGGAAAGTCGGTTTACCTGCTGGGCGGCAATCCGGGTGTCGCCGAAATCGCAGCCGGGATACTGCGGGTGAAGTTTCCCGGGCTTTGCGTTGCCGGGTGTTATGCACCGCCGTTCGGTTTTGAGGGCGACCCGGATGAAATGGAAAAGATACGCCGAATTCTGAACACATCCCGGCCGGATATCATATTCGTAGGCTTGGGATCACCAAAACAGGAGCTCTTGATTGCTTCGCTGCGTGAGCTGTTGCCGTTCTCATGGTGGCTGGGGATAGGCGTGACCTTCAGTTTCGTAGCCGGAGATGTTCAGCGTGCTCCCGTCTGGATGAGGAAGGTTGGCATGGAGTGGCTTTATCGTGTCATGCAGGAGCCTAAACGACTGTTCAAGCGCTACTTCTTTGTCGGCATCCCGTTTGCACTGCGATTGTTCGTTCGGAATCTGATCAGGCGGATAGGGCACTCATCCAAACGGTGATAGGTCGCCGAGGATGATGTTTGGATAGACTGCATGGTGGTTGTTCCCGCGGGCGTATGGATAGGCTGGGATGAAATGTTGTAATGGGTGCGGCCACCCATTTGGAGAAAATGAGCTATGTGCGGAATTTTGGCGATTATTGGAAACACATTGCCGGTAAGTATGGAACTTGCAAATCAAGCGCTGGATACGCTTGCGCATCGCGGACCGGATGACCGGGGTGTTTGGCAGGTGCCGGGAGCCTGGCTGGGGCATCGCCGCTTGTCCATCATTGATACCAGTTCTGCCGGGCACCAGCCTATGCTGGACGAATCAACCGGAGTGGCGCTGACCTTTAACGGCGAAATCTATAATTACATCGAGCTGCGCAAGGAATTGGAGGCGCTGGGACACCGGTTTCACAGTCATAGCGATAGCGAGGTTTTGCTGCGGGCCTACCTTGCCTGGGGCGAACGATGTGTTGACCGTTTCAACGGTGACTGGGCATTTCTGATTTGGGACCCGCGCAGCCGGACAGCTTTTTTTTCGCGCGATCGTTTTGCCGTCAAGCCGCTCTACTACACACGTGCCAAAGGCGCGTTAGCCATTGCATCGGAGCCCAAGGCGCTATTGGAACTCTATCCCGAGTTGCGCCGTGTGAATGAAAGGGCGTTATACCGTTTTCTTAAGGAATCCGCCCTGTATGACCATACCGATTGCTTCTATGACGGCATTCAATTGCTGCAACCCGCACATTACGGCATCTATAAACCGGAAGGCGATACGCTGGATATCGTGCGTTATTGGGATTGGCCGGATGGTGAGAGTTCTGGGCCGGGGGATGTGCAGGCACAATTTGACGCCCTGTTCGAGGATGCTGTGCGGTTGCGCATGCGCAGTGATGTCCCGGTCGGGATAACGCTGTCCGGCGGGCTGGACTCCACCGCGGTGATGTCGACCGCAGAGAAACATCTGGAGCTTGGCTCTGTGCGGATGACGGCGTTCACCTCGGTGTATGAGAACCAACCCGATAGTCCTGTGGTGGACGAGCGTAAGTGGGCGGCATTGGCAGCACAAAACTGCGTTCATGTCGATCTTCAACTGGTGGATGCACCAAACCAGTTGTGGTTGCAGACATTGCGCAGGATCATCGGCTATATGGATGGGCCGGGTTATTCACCGGCTGTATTCCCCTTGTGGCATATTGCACGCACGGCATCCCGGCAAGGAGTGAAAGTGCTGATGGAAGGGCAGGGTGCTGATGAATTGCTTGGGGGCTACCGGGATTATGCGGCGGCAGCTTTGCTTGAAAAGCTGGGCCCTTTTTTGCGCAGGTTTAAATGGCTTGCTCTGTGGCGCGAATTGGCGGGTTGCTTCGCTACCTTTGGGGCGGCAGCTTTCCTGACACGGCTATCCAGGCTCATGTTCCCGTGGCTGATAGACTTGAACTATCGCCACGCCGGCTTATTGGGGGTGATGCGGGCGGATTTTATCGAGCGTGCAAATGCAGTATTGGAAAATTTGCCGGTGCGAAACAACACCTCAGCCAGCCTCGCGGAAAACGTGATGCGGTTTGATTTTTCGAGCCGCGAATTGCCGGGATTGCTGCAATATGGCGATACGGTCAGCATGGCAAATGGCATCGAGTCGCGCCTGCCATTCCTGGATTACCGCCTGGTTGAATTCTGTGCCCGCCTGCCGATCGAGTGGAAGATCAGGACAGGCCAGACCAAATATATTTTGCGCGAGTATTTGCGGCGCATCGGGCAGGCGCAGATTGCAAACCGTAAAGACAAAAAAGGTTACCCGACTCCAATCGAACGATTATTCAAATCCAATAATGGTGAGATGCTGCGTGAATTGTTACTGGGTCCCGATGCCAGAATAAGCGCTTATTGCGATCAGGAAAAGATACGCAAGTTACTCGACAGATATTTGTCCGGACGGAATCGAAGCGAAAACCCGCTCTACCGGTTGCTCAGTGCGGAACTGTGGTTGCGGGAGTGCATTCCGGCATCGAGGTAGTTCTTCCTGCGGACGCACGACATCGGGTGCGCCGGTTTTCCGCATCCCCGCTTTCCTGCATTTGCCAGAGATCAGTCGAACGCCATTTCAAGTGCGGCCCGCCGGAACAATGGTGCACATTGTTCCGGTATTGCCGGATCTATGCGCGTGTCGAAGGAATCGCCGACCAGATGCGGTTCGCATTGAGCTTGTAGAAATGCGGCCTGGATGAACAGCCTCTTGGCAAAGGCTTCGACAATTTCAGTCCGAACGGCATGGATGAATCGGCGATTCCCTAAGGCCCTTCCGAGGCACCTATATCGATCACGCCATTCTGGGGTCTGCTGGTGCGGAACAAGTCCGAAAACACCGGGACCGTCGAGAGACCGGTATCCCGCGCGGGATTTGGCAGTGCTTTCAGGCCGAAGTTCGCGGGTACTGCGGGTGTGGCGCTGACAAATAACGCAGATGCCGGGCCGGTACTCAAGAGGTTGTTCGCTTGGACGAATCCACTGGCGCCGGTACCGGTGATCATGATCGGGCCCCCAGCCAGGTCAGCTGAACCCAGGTTGTTCTTTACCCAGACATTGGTGGCTGTCGAGCCGATGTTCACGCCATAAAAATCACCGCCGGAAGCACTGTAGATGGTGTTGTTGTATACACGGATGTTAGTCGGCGCCGGCTCGACCCCGCGCTGAAACACTCTGAGAAACTCATGGGAGACGGCACCGGTCATGTCGGCGATATTGTTCCGGACAGTGGAATCGACGGCCGAAATGAGGAGCGCGACTTGCTGCGAAGAAGACCCGCTGTAAAACCAGTTACGCTCGACGATGACATTTCTCAGGCGTTCATCCCTGAATTCGTTCTGCGGCTCGATAGAAACTGTCCAGGGGTTGCCGGCACTGTTGATGAATTTGTTATCCGAGATATTGATTTTTTCCGCGTAGCTGTTACCGCTTGGACTGCATAGCGTAACTTCGCCCCACATCGGCCCATGCAGTTTGACGACATGCTGGCCGGAGCCAGACCTGCCCAGCGTGCTGTTGCTGAAAACCCCCTTCTGGATACAGGCCAAGCGTATGACATGCTGTCCGCCGGTGGTGGCGGCATTGTCGTAGAAGTTGCCAAGAAAGGCGAATCTCTGTGCTGAAATGAAACTGCCCATGCCGCCATTGTAAATATCGTGCACATTGGAATCATAGATGGTGATTTGATCCCAATTCGTAGAACTGCCGCAGAATGGAGGAACAAAATAGTTGAAATTTATTCCATCCGTGAAACCATGGACATTGACACGGGCTATGGTGACTTGACTCATCGTGTTGCCGGCGTCTATTCCAGTAATAGCCGCACCCAGGGAGCCATTGAACTCAAGGTCCATTACTCTCCAGTCTTTAATGGTCGGAGCGTTACCGCAACTGGATAGCACTAGTGGTGTAGCACCTGTGGATGTAACAAGGGGCACAGCACCTGTCCCATACGCACCGATTGTTCCCGGACCATCGTTGTCTACAACTCCCGAGGCTGAAGCAGTAAATGAGTCGCCGCGTTTGAACAACAGCCTTTTGCCTGTGGCGGCATAAGTATTTACGGCGGTTGAAAAACTTGCTTGTTGGAATACTGCGGCACCAAGGGGACAGCCACCTGAATTAGCTACCGGGACACCGCTGGAGGACACGCAGATTGTATTAGTCCCGGAGAACACGGTGTTGGGGTCGGTTACCGTAATGGTGGTATTGGTGGTGGCGGAGTTGGTGCCATCGAATACGGTCAGCGAAACGGTGTAGCTGCCGGGAGTTTCGAATACATGGGCAGCGACCGGGCCGGTTGCCGAGTTCTTGCTGCTGACTCCGGGTTGTGCGCCATTTGCCCAGGTGCCGGATGCCGGGTCTCCAAAGCTCCAGGTGTATTCGATATCATTGAATGGGCGGGCGGTTACTGCTGAGTCGGTAGTGGCTGATGCGTCAAAGAAGACTGAAAGCGGGGCGACACCCGAGGTGCGGGCAGGCACGAGCGACAGAACGATGTTGCCGGCGGGAGCCACGCTGAACGTCGCGTCGATCGTATGATCTGCCGTGACATTGGTGAAAGTGTAGGAGGCGGGAGTTCCGACGGAAGCGCCATCTACCAGAAGTGTCGCAATAATGTACCCGTTGCTCGGCGTGATGGTGTAGCTTTGTGATGCTCCCTGGGTTACGGTAGTTGCGCCCACTGGGGTAACGATACCATTGCTACCGGCAGAAGCGGTGATGGTGTAAGTGACGGGAGTGATGGGTGGGGTGTTGATGCTGGTGGTACCCCCTCCGCCCCCGCACGAGGCGAGTCCGGAAAACGCGAACAGGAGAGCGAAAAAAACTCTCATTAAAACGCTTGAACCGGCCACATTATTGTTAGACAAGATCGTGTCCTCGCAATAGGGTTGGGGATGGGAAATTCAATTCGTACTGACATGCCAGTGCTGTTGCGCAGTTCAGTGCGGGTGCCTTGTCACGTTTAGAGCCAGCTTGATAGTGGACAGCATAGCCCGTATGGCCGTTTTTTGCAAGTGTGCGGCTGAACAGTTATGCCGGGAAAGCTCTTTATAAGCGCCGGTATTTTCAATAAAGTGAGTGTGGTCAGGACGGACTCAGGCCGGGAAGAGGTCAAGGGTGCGCTCGACCTCGGCGGGATCAACACGAAAACCCTTGTCCTCGGGTTGGCCGACCACGAAACCAAAATGCTGGTGATCGCGATCCGTCAGATCCTTGTACACCTTGACGAACCGGTCGGGTGGTTGCAAGGCCAGCACCGAGCCGCCGGGCTGGAGTGCCAGGATGCCATGGACGAGTTGGCTACCCTCGACCCCCACCACGGTCCGTGCCCCGGCACAGGTCGCCACGATAGTCGGAACGTCGGCTTTCAGGGGATCGAGAATGCGAAAGCCCCGACGGTCGCGCAGGTGTTCGGCAAGCTCGATTTCATTGTGTAAAAGTCGCAGTTCCCCGGTGCCGCCCCGCAGGATGAACACGCCGGGATGGGGGCTGGCCTTGACGTGAGAAAGCAATCGGTCGCTCATGGCGCGGAACCGCAGATGCTTGTGCCGGTTCTGGCCGACATCTTCAAAGATCACGAGTTCTCGAAAAAAAGCGTTGGATAGGTGTGCCGGTTTCATGCCGAGCCAGTTTTTGTAGCCCGTGGTGTGAATATTGACGACCTGGGACGTGGTGACCGGAACACCTTCGGCGCATGCCAAGGGGTACGTCACACAATCCTCGATCAGCCACGATCCGAAGTACTTGTTACCCAATGCGGTGCAATACACCGCCCCGCGACCGATCTCGCATTCCACGTGTATCCGCGGCAACCAGCCGGACCGGGGCGACAGCCAGGAGCGGGCGTCATCCTTGTAGAGCGCACCGTCGATCAACCAGACATCCTTTAGCAGGAAGCCACGGGTTGCCCGGTGAACAATGCTGCCCCCTTCCATTGCGCGGCGGGGATGCTCGGAAGCAAATTCCCAGCCTGTCACACGCTCGAGCTGATTGGGAAGAAAACAGGCGGGTGGGGCAATGGAGGTCTCACTGGGCGCGATCTCCCAGGTTTTGGCGGCGACACTTTGCAGCGTACGCGGGGGTCTTCGGGCAAGCCGCGTTCTAAGAATATGTGCAATAGCGGCAAAGCTCCACTTCGAACAACTTCTGCTCCGTGCGGTGTCGTCGGTGACGATCAACCCAACTTCTCCCCGCCCAAACAGGACATGCCCCAACCCTGTCTGGCGGCATTGCCGGGCTGCGCCGAACTCAAGGAGCATGATTGCCAAGACTTGGATTCCCACCATGGGGACTGCCCGTCAAACAGGACCATCATGCAAGCCCGATGCATATCAGCCCTTCTTGCGGGCGATGAAATTCGCGATCCGCTCGATGGAATCGAGGTTATCGGGCAACATTTCGCTGTCTTCAACCGTGAGGCCGAAGGTCTCCTCGATGAAGAAGATGACCTCGAGCACACCCGTCGAGTCGATGATGCCCCGATCGAGCAGGGACGCATCATCCTCAAGCGCTGCCGGATCTGCCACGTAGAAGTTCGATGTCACGAAAGCGCGGACCTGTTCTTTGATTTCCATGTAGTGCGTCTCCTTTGATGTTGTGCGATTCTACTTGTTCAGTGCTGCGTTAGCTACCCCTGCCACCACGGTGCGCAGCGAACAACGCCTGCTCGATCACATGGACAAACTCATTGATTCGGGTTATGGTTTATTAGTATCTGCGCAGACTTTTCTGGCAGACCTGAATAGGGATCAGTATTTGGAAGTGTCGTCCGACTGTGCTTTGGGTTTGGTGTTTGCGGGCGATTTTCTTGTAATTGCTGGTTGGCCGTTGTTCCACGGGGAAGCATTGCGGTGGTGTCATGAGAACAGATTCACCAGAGGGTGAGAACCGGCCCAAGAGGCGACTCGCGCTCTCCGTCCGGATTGTCACAGCCGCGCTCGCGCTCGCGCTCGTTGCGCTCGCCTTGTATGACGACCCTATCCTGGGAGGGGGGGAAGGCTTCGGCTGGGCCCAGGCTGCACTTCTCGGAATTGGTCTTGCGCTCGGCGCTTTTTGTTTCGCGCCACTTGCCTGGAACACGCGTGCGCTCACGCTACTGATTTCCGTCGGCCTGACCCTGGTTGCGGCAGAGCTCGTGCTGAGCCGCACGCTTGGCCCGCAGTTCTACACGCCATTCCAGCTCGACGATCGCGTTCTCTACCGGCTGATCCCCGGCGCCCAGCGCGTGTACACACTGCCGCCGATCAACGGTAGTCTGCGCATCCACTACGAGATCAATAGCAGTGGATTCAGGGGCAGGGAGCTCGCCCAACCCGGCGGGTCGCAGCGTGTTGTCGTCTACGGTGATTCCTTCATCCAGGGTGAGTTCTCGCGAACCGAAGACACGTTCACCGAGCGGCTGGGCGCGCATCTCGCACGCCGGACAGGCAAAAGTGTAGAGGTCGTGAACGCCGGCGTGGCGGGCTACGGCCCAGATCAGGAGCTCCGCCGCATGGAGGACGAACTCGCGATCCTCAGACCCGACCTCGTGATAGTCGCGATTTACGCAGGCAACGATTTCGGTGACCTTGTTCGCAACAAGCTATACCGATTGTCGAGTGACGGATCGCTGCGCGAAAATCCGTCCGTACTGCTCCACGAATCGTTCGCGCGAGACACGGCAAGGGCACGCAACGAGCCTGTCCTGAAAAAGATGCTGCGAATCGCCCTGGACCGGCTTGGAGGGGGGCAGAACCAGATTTTCCCCATTGGCCGGGAGGCGCGCCGCGACAGGGTGGAAGCCAATCTGGCCCAGGCTCGCGCCGAGTACCGCCAGTACATCACCGATGGCGACAATGTCGTGCGCGAGCTATACAGGGATCCATACAACGCCGATGTGAGCCTCTCGCCGGAGAGCGAGTCTGCACGGTACAAGATTGCGCTGATGGAACAGATCATCGCCAGGATGCGTTTGACAGCCGCTGCGCAACACGTGCCTGTGCTGTTCGTGCTGATTCCCACTCCAATCGATGTCACCGATGAGCATGAGACCGGTGAAATCGACACCGTGCGATATCCGGCGTACCGGAGATCGGGACTCACCGACATCCTCGATCAGATTTGCCGGCGGAACCAGTTTTCGGCGGTAAATCTCTTCGGGCCGTTCTGGGAAAATAGGGCGCGCGATCTGTACCTGAAGGGCGGGGACGATCACTGGAACGAGCGTGGCCAGGATTTTGCCGCAGAACTTGTGAGCAACTATGTAACCGCGCAAGGCTGGTTGCGCAAACAGGACCCTGTTGCGCATACAGACAACAAGGCCACACCGTGAAGGAAAATCATGAACACAGGCAGAATGCTCTTTGAAGGAAAAGTGGTTGTCATCACCGGAGCCGGCTCGGGCGTCGGCCGGGGATTTGCAGTCGGATTCGCACGGGATGGCGCGCACGTGGTCGGTATCAGCCGCACCGCGGAGGATCTCGCCCATACTGCGGAACTGTGTGGCCCCGGAAAAATGCACTGGGTCGTCGGCAGCGTCGCCAACGAGGCCGACGTGGATCGCCTCTTTGCGGAGGCGATGCAGCGTTACGGTAGAGTGGACATCCTCGTCAACAACGCCGCGCTCTACCCGAAGATCGGCTTCCTCGAGTCCTCCTGGAGCGACTGGGTGCAGGTGATCGAGACTAACGTGCTGGGCATGGCGCTCTGCTGTCGCAAAGCCTTGCCGGGGATGATAGATCGAGGCCATGGCCGGATCATCAATATTGGCACCTTCGCCTGGCGCGGGCCGATTCCGGGTGCATCGGCGTACTCCGTCTCGAAGGCGGCGGTACCGGTGCTCACCAAGGCCATTGCCGGCGAGATCGACCGCGAACGCTACCCTGACGTACTCGTGAACGAGTTGGTGCCTGGAATCTATCGGACCAGAATGAGCGATATGGGCGAGGATCCTATGGACGCCTACGCGCATGCGCGCGTTGTCGCCAGCCTTCCATCGGGCGGGCCGACCGGAGCAACTTTCGTGCGCAGTGAACTCTGGGTCGAGCACGTTGGGATTCGCGCCAAGGTGCGCCAAATCCTGTCAAAGCTGGCGGGCCGATAGACTTCGTTACACCCGGTTGCGGGTTCGGCACTGAAGCGCAACTTTTTGCAAGCAACTGTGGTGGTGAGCTGCGTTAATAGCCGAGCCATTCAACGTCCATCGATAATCAAATTGACAAGCAGGTTCTTTGCCAGATAATTTGAAGCAATGGGTGAGAGGTGTCCGTAATCCCAAGTCGTTATTCCCGTTTTATTGTCATCACCAAGGTAGGTCAAACAACCTTCCTGATCACAAAACAAATCAATTATGTTTACAAAAATCCGGGCTTCTGAATTTTGGAAATTCTGTTGTAGTTCCAAATTGGCTTTCAGAACTTGATGATCAATTCCGATATAGGTTCTTCTCGGAGTGTTCACCAATAATTTTCGAACAACGATTTTGGGCAAATTCGTGGTCCAATGGGGTGTTGGACCAGTGAAAACGACTTTTTTAACTCCCATCTCTTTTAATTTTATTGCAACTTCCTCGAATTTTTCTAAAGTGTGACTGCCGTTTTGGGCGACTATCACCACATCCGGTTTTGTTTCATTTATTGTCTTGAGTGCGAACCAGTTGGAATGGTCGCAGTAGTCTGTCGCGGAAGATTGTGTAGCGCTTGGATTCGGTATGCAGCCGGAACTGGCGACTTGCAATATTTGCCAACTATCAGGCAAGTTGTTTTTTAAACCAGAATTCAACTGTTGCGCGTGTGAATCACCCCAGATAAAAACAGAGTTTTTGTAGGCGGTGTTTCTTGTATAGCAGCTGTTATCAATTTTTGGGATCGGAATCCTGGTCGCTTGTCCTATGCGATATTTGTGAATATCGTAGAAATTGCATTCGTCCCTGAATTTTTTCGGGATTTCCATGAATGTAAAGTACTTCCATTCGGGTAAGCTGTTTTCAAAATAACTGATGTATCGACTTTTCTCGGGTTGCCAGATTCTTCCATATCCTTCAACGCCATCAAACCCACTTTTCTTGAAACAAAGATAACCTGTACTGCCTGTAACCAACATCAAAAAAATCATTGCCAGGGCATTCGTACTCCCGTGCTTGCCGAAGCGGATCGGTTTTTCAATCAGCCTGAAAGTGAGCCACGCAAGTAGGATTGAAATTACTACACACCCAAAGCGAATTTCAAATGAAGGGGTTTCGCTTTCTATGATGTGGGCGAATGAAAGTACCGGCCAGTGCCATAAATAGAGCGGATAGCTTATCAATCCAAACCATACAAACAGCCTGTTTGACAAGACATGATTGTTGAACCATGCTTTTTGGCCTGCCGAAATAATAAAGAAAGCTCCCAAAGTCGGTAGCAATGCCCACCACCCAGGAAATGCGCGCTCTTTATTTATGAGCAACATCCCGATCGCCAATAAAACAACTCCCAGTATGGATTGCGCATTCTTGTGCTGACTATTCAAATGCGGTTTATGCAAGGCTATGTATGCCAGTAATCCGCCAATCATCAACTCCCAAAAACGCGGAGCGGGCAAGAAAAAAGATGCGGTAGTATCTTTGCCAATAGTGTAGATATTTACCGCAAATGAAACAACAGCAACGGTTGCGGTTATGGCAACAAAACTCCACTTTCGCTTCCACACAAAGGCCAGCAGGAGCGGCCAGAAGATATAAAACTGCTCTTCAATCGCCAGGCTCCACAAGTGCAGCAATGGCTTCAACTCGGCCGCATTGTCGAAGTAGCCGCTTTCTCTCCACAAAAGAATATTGGAAAAAAATCCTGCGCCACCGACAATGTGTTTGCCGAGCTGCTTGTATTCGTCGGCAAGCAGTACAAACCAGCCAAATGCAAAACTGGATATCAGTACAAGCAGCAGAGCGGGAAATATGCGATTGATACGGCGGCGATAGAACTCAACCAGACTAAATCTATCGTGTTCCAGGTTGGAGAAGATAATCCCCGAGATCAGGAAGCCCGAAATAACAAAGAAGATATCCACGCCTATAAAACCGGCGCTGATCAAACTGGGAAACGAGTGGAATACAACTACAGAAAGGACTGCTATCGCACGCAAGCCATCTATATCCGGGCGATACTTTGGATGTGTGAGTTGCTTGCTGTGGTTCGGCATTATTTTGTCTGTAATACAAGCGTATATCGTTAAGTGTGATCTGTGCAGGTCGCGATTATACAGGCGGGCACAATAACCAAAAAACATGGCATTATCATAACTGGCGTATTCAGGTTCGAAGTACACCAACCTTATGTTTGCCTGGTGTAGCTTACCGACACCCCGAAGAATACGGCGGGTTCAACCGGTGTTTGCAACACCGTTTCCAAGTCTACCCGCTGGCGCGTGAAACCCCAAGATATTCCCGGGGCGCCGATTAAAGCGAAAAGTAAATTTGTTCAAATCCGGCTGAGTGTAACCAGAAAAGTCCCCGCTTTTCGGGCAACATTGGTGCAGCAAGCGGTTTGCGTTCCCATTTATTCCGCGCCGCAACTGACTTTGAGGATCAGGGGAGTAGCGCTGCATGTCGGAGGGTCACTAGCCAAGTTGCTTATGGATGACCTCGGCAACCCGCAGAGCGTTCGCCGCAATGGTCAGGCTCGGATTGGCCCCGCCACTCGAGGGGAAGAACGAAGCGTCGACCACATAGAGATTCGAAACATCGTGTGCGCGGTTGTTCTTGTCCAACACGCTTGTTTCCGGGTTGTCTCCAAAGCGGCAGGTTCCGCACACGTGCCCGTAGTTAATGTTGTTTTCGCTGGAAAGGACGATCATTCGGTGCGGACCGAGCGCTTTGGCCAGCCGTCGCCGAAAGGACATAACTCGCGTTTTCAACTCGTCGGTGTGGCGGTATTCGAAGCGCATTCCGTTCCTGGCCTGCGGGTCGGGGAAGACCCGATTGTCGTAATAGGGCAGGTCTTCGATGATGCTCGCCCATATTGCGGCATGCTTGAAGTTGAAGAGGTAATACGCAGTCAACGCGACAAGCCTGATCACTGGACTGGACAACTTCCTCCACCAGACCGGTTTCGGGCTGGCCAGTTTCTTCCACCATGTCGGATCACGCTCGGCGACATCGCGCATGTATTGCATGATCTGTCCCGGTGTCACGGCCGCGCCCGCAGTCTGAAACGTTCCGAGCTTTTCTCCTTCGGAGTGGTAAAAATCATTGAATGCCATACTCTTTTGTGGGCCGATGTCGGAGAGACTCCTGGTCGGATTCACCGCGATGTAGTCGCTGGCATGAAACATCAGATTTCGCCCGACCATCCCCGATCGGTTGGCTAGTCCTTCAGGCCACTCCTCGGACTTTGAGTTCAGCAGCAGAACGGGAGTCATGAAGGCTCCGGCAGCCAGCACGACCATCTTCGCCCGTATCGAGATTTCTTCCCCGTGCCGTCGACATAGAATCTTTCGTACTTCCAACTTTCCCGATTCCAGCTTCAAGACTTCGCATTCCGGCAGGATGCTTGCGCCGTATCTCTCCAGGGCGGGGAGAAGGCAGATACGTCCGGCATCGTTCTTGCACCCGCGGGGGCAAAGTCCTCCTGCACATTCCGCGCAACCGGCGACGAACTCGAAACCGACATGAATCCGGTACGGATGAAGCCCCAATTGGCTGAAGGAATCAAACAGGTGCTTATCCCGTGGACTGAGGTGAGGCGGCTCGCGCAGCACCCCCCCCTGCTGGCCAAGTGGATCTTGAGTCCCTCTGACCCTGAACAGTTCTTCCGCCTCCGTATAGTAGGGCCGCAGATCTTCGTATGAGATCGGCCATCTCTCCGGCAGGGTCGAGTCTTTGACTTCCGGAAAGTTCGCGCCGGGCCGAAAGTCCGCCGGGAAAAGACGTTCGAGTCCGGCCGCGTACAGTGATGTCGAACCGCCGGATCCGCAGCCCAACGGCGCAAAAAAATCGATCTCGCCAAAGCTCGTTTCTCCTTGCAGACGTAGTGGCCACCAGCCTCTCTTCAGGCGCGCTTCGGGACTTTCGTCAGTAATATCCGGCTTTGCGCTTCCATCTTCCCGGGCATGGAATTCTTCGTGCAATAATATCCCTTTCTCGACAAAGAGCACGCGCCGCCCGAGCTTTGCGAGTTGGTAGCCGGTAACCGCCCCCCCCATTCCGGTTCCGATGACAACGACATCCCATTCCACTTCACTTGGATCTTCGGGTATGTATCGACTTGTACTCACGGGTGATCCACGTCAAGGTATTCGGTGGAATCGGCTGCGCTAGACGCATTCTTGCGGTCGGCGCAGTTCGCGGTCCGTTCGCTGGAGTCGGGGATGCCGGGGAGCATTTTGCTGTTCCCAGGCGTTGCCGGGGCTGCCACGAAGAAGTTCGATGCCACGAAAGCGCGGCGCTGGTATTTATTTCCCATGTAGTACTTCTCTCTTTAATATTGTTCAATTCTACTTGCACGCTGTTACGTTAGCCACACCTGAAATTACGGTTCGAGGAGAAGCAAGGAGGTCAGAAGGCACGGCATGTTTGCCGCCCCCCGCGTAACGACTGCTCGCCTAACCACATAAACAAATTTACTGAATAGGGTAATGATTTATTATAATACGCGGAGGCGTCATCTTAAGACCTGAATAGGAACCAGCATCATGGCACACGAAGATTTGAAGAGGGACCAGCATGTAGAGGGATCATCCGACCGCGCTTTTGGCCTGGTGTTTGCGGGCGTGTTTCTGGTAATAGCCGGAATACCCTTGTTTCACGGGGAAGCTTTGCGCTGGTGGTCTGTCGGCGTGGCGGCGGTGTTTGCGCTGGTTGCGCTGGTGAAACCGGCGCTGCTCGCCGGGCTTAACCGGCTGTGGATGAAGCTTGGTATTCTGCTCGGCAAGGTAGTCAGCCCGATTGCGTTGGGCATCCTGTTCTATGTCGTCATTACACCGATTGGAATAATGATACGGCTCACCGGAAAAGACCCGTTGCGCCTGAAGTTCGATTCCGATGCAGAATCATACTGGATTCCGCGCGAGCCCCCCGGCCCCCCGCCCGGTTCCATGAACAACCAATTTTAGGAGATATAAATGGAGATGATCAAAGAGCTCTGGGCGTTCTTGCGCGCCCGGAAAAAATTCTGGTTGTGGCCGATCATGGTGATGATGGCACTTTTGGGCGTATTGATTGTGCTGGCCCAGGGGTCGGCTGTCGCGCCGTTCATTTACACGCTGTTCTGAGAGGGGAAGGATTTGCGAGTTCTCGGAATCTCTGGGCTTTATCACGACAGCGCGGCCGCGTTGATCGAGGATGGGCGCATCGTTGCCGCTGCACAGGAAGAGCGCTTCACGCGCAAGAAGCATGACTCCCGGTTTCCCGTGCATGCGGTTCGCTCTTGCCTGGCCGAAGGCGGCATCGGGCTGGGCGACGTCGATCACATCGTGTTCTATGACAAACCGTTCCTGAAATTCGAACGGTTGCTTGAGACTTACCTGACTTTTGCGCCGCGCGGGATCAAGTCGTTCTCGATGGCGATCCCCTTGTGGTTGCGGGAAAAACTCTTTCTGAAAGATCTGCTGCTGAAGGAGTTTCGCAAAATCGATAGCGACGGAAAGTGGAACGGGCGGTTGTTGTTCAGCGAACATCATCTCAGCCACGCTGCAAGCGCTTTCTTCCCGTCGCCTTTCGAGGAGGCTGTCGTTCTGACCATGGACGGTGTCGGGGAATGGGCAACGACCTCCGTTGCGATCGGCAAAGGGAACAGCCTTGAAGTGATCAAGGAAATCCATTTCCCGCATTCATTGGGCCTGCTGTATTCAGCCATTACTTATTACACCGGCTTTAAGGTCAACTCCGGCGAATACAAGGTCATGGGACTCGCGCCTTATGGCGAGCCGAAGTACGCGGAATTGATGTTCAAACACCTGATAGACGTGAAGCCGGACGGATCGTTCAGGCTGGATATGTCGTACTTCAATTACTGCACCGGCCTGACCATGACCAACAGGAAGTTCGACGACCTGTTCGGCGGGCCGCCACGCAAGCCGGATCAGTTGTTGACACAACGGCATATGGATCTGGCCGCATCGATCCAGGCCGTGACCGAAGAAGTGGTATTGCGGCTCACGCGATCGTTGCGCAAGGAAACGGGAATCAGGAATCTGTGCCTGGCGGGCGGGGTCGCGCTTAACTGCGTCGCCAACGGCAAGATCTTGCGCGACGGCAGTTTCGAGCATATTTACATCCAGCCCGCAGCGGGTGACGCGGGTGGGGCCCTGGGTGCCGCGCTGGCCGGTTACCACATGCAACTCGGCCAACAGCGGCAAGTGAACGGCGATGCCATGCGGGGCGCTTACCTCGGACCGGCATTCGCCCAGACAGAGATCGAGGCGCGCCTGAACAGCTGCGGCGCGAAGTTCGACCTGCTCGACGACGCGGCATTGATCGACAATAGCGCGGAAGCGCTGGCGCAGGGCAAGGCGCTCGGATGGTTCCAGGGGCGCATGGAGTTCGGCCCGCGTTCGCTGGGCAATCGCTCGATCCTGGGCGATCCGCGCTCGCCGACCATGCAAAAAACGCTCAACCTCAAGGTCAAGTACCGCGAATCGTTCCGGCCGTTCGCGCCGTCGATTTTGCGCGAGCGCGTCAGCGAGTGGTTCGAGCTGGACGGTGACAGTCCGTACATGCTGCTGGTGGCCGACGTGGTGAAGTCCCGGCGCCGCGAAATGACTGCCGAGGAAAATCAACTGTTCGGCATCGACAAGCTCAACGTGCCCAGATCTGACGTTCCGGCCATTACCCACGTTGATTACTCGGCCCGCATCCAGACCGTGCACAAGGACACCAACCCGCGCTATCACGCACTGCTGTCGGCGTTCGAGCGCAAGACCGGCTGCCCGCTCCTGGTGAACACCAGCTTCAATGTGCGCGGAGAACCCATCGTGGGCTCGCCTGAAGATGCGTTTCGCTGCTTCATGGGCACTGACCTGGACATCCTTGCGGTCGGCAATTGCTACCTGCGCAAGGAAGATCAGGATCCGGCGCTCAAGCAGAACTACGAGACGGCTTTCGAGCTGGATTGAGGTTAGGGTTAGGTGCGGGCATACTGCCGCACGATGAATCGTTGCGGCCCGGTTTGCCGCGTTTACCTTAATTCGTCGTCTATTACGGCTGGCTTGAAAGCACACATTGAATCAGCGTATAACTACAAATCTGCAGGTGAATGAAATGCCAGTTGAAACCCACGGCAAGCCGTTGCTTGATCCTTTATTGCGTAGCAACCACGAAAGCGAAGATGCGCTAGTTTGTGTTCGAGTGGCGGCCTTTCGCCACGATTTCAACTTTCTCGTGCACCTGCTGTTGCGCTATCGTCATAGTCTGCAGGGGGCATTGTGAGCGATCTGCCGACTATCACTCCCCAGCCCCGAACGGCGCCGGGTGGGGAACCGGAGATTGAGCAACAACTGCCTTCCCACGATGCACCGTTGCCCAAGGGCGATCGCAACGAGAACCCGTGCGGCATCGGGCTGCTTGCCCTGCTGGCTGAGGACTACCGGACTTATGATCGGGATCTGCTCGAACCCGGCTTCTGGGCAGTTGCCATTCACCGCTTCGGCAACGCGCGCATGGGTGTCAGGTTCAAGTTGTTGCGTGCGCCCTTGACGGTCGTCTACCGGTTTATGTTCACGGCAATGATGTGGCTGTGGGGCATCAACCTTCCTTACAACACCAGGCTCGGGCGACGGGTGCGCATCTGGCACCACGGGGGAATATGGCTGGGCGCGCGCTCCATAGGCGATGATGTTCACATCAGGCACCACACGACTTTCGGCTTGCTGAGCCGCAACGAACCAGGCGGCAAACCTATCATCGGCAACCGGGTTGACGTGGGGGTTGGCGCCTGCATTCTGGGGGCCGTCACGGTGGGTGACGACTGCGTCATCGGGCCAAACTCGGTCGTAATCCGCGACCTGCAGCCAGGCTCGGTGGTGATGGGAGTGCCGGCCCGGCAGACAGCAATCTGGAAGGACGGGGCGTCTCCGCCGGTCGTGACCAAGACAGAGAGTCTGACATCACGGGAAGCAAATCATGGCTGACATGAATAGGTACCTGTGGCTTACTGGCATATTGCTGCTAGGGGTGGGCATGGGTTCTGGCTTGGCCGCGACGACCGACAGCGAAAGGAATTCGAACGTGACGACGATGCAACTTGCAGCGGATCTGGCAGCAGCCCGCCAGGGCCGGATCCTGTTTTCGCACCATTCTGTGGGTGCCAACATCATCATGGGAATCAAGCGGCTTGACGCCGAGATTCCGGGGGAAGGGGGAGGGCGCCTGCGCCTGGCCACTCTGGCGGAGGCGGCCACTTCCAAAGGTCCCGCGCTGATAGATGTTTCGGGCGGACGGAACGGAGAGCCAAAAACCAAGATCGACTTCTTCGCTGCCACTATCCGGGGAGAGACACGCCTGAAGCCTGATCTCGCGTTCATGAAGTTCTGCTACGTGGATTTCAACCCGAAGACCGACATCGATGAACTCTTCAACTACTACCGCAACACTCTTGATGCATTAAAGCGAGAACATCCAGAAATCCGGTTTGCCCATGTCACGGTTCCTGTGACAAGGTGGCCGACTGAGCTGAAATGGAGAATATTCCGGCTCATCGGCAAGGAGGTATGGGACGATGCGACCAGCGTGAAGCGGGCCGAGTTCAACCGCCGTCTTAAGGAGAGCTTCGGGGCGGATCCGGTGTTCGACCTGGCGCGCGTCGAGGCGACGGCACCGGACGGAAGTCTGACGACATTTGAGCAGGATGGGCAGAGTTATCCAAGTCTGTACCCGGGCTACACCGAGGATGGCGGGCATCTGAACACGCTGGGCCAGCAGGTTGCGGGGGCTGCGGCCATCCGCTTCATGGCAGAGAGGCTCAAGGGACGCCAATCGCTGCAGTGAATGGAGTTACGCCGCCTTGGGCAGTGTCGTAACCGCTGCAACGACTCCAGAACGTGGGGATTAAAACTGTATCTTTAATGCACTGCAAACCACCGACTTTTCCGGGAGGTTGTCGCAATGGTTTGACCTATGCTGTGGTTAAATAACGCACTTTCATTTCCATTCATGCCGCGTCATTCTGCGCGCTTGCGCCCCGACACGACGCGCACTTGGCCTGAGGAGTTCGCGACTAACCGGATGTCCTCGTAAGCTTTCATCCGCTCGAAGAGCATCTTGACCTGACGCTCCTGCCCGAGGCCGATCTCGAACAGAAGGATGCCGCCGGGCCGCAGAAACGGGAGCGCTTCCTTGACCACGCGCTGCTGGATGCTGAGCCCGTAGGGGCCGCCGTCAAAGGCTTCCCGCGGCTCGTGATCGAGCAACTCGGCGCGGTCGGTAGCGAGTTTGCCTTGGGAGATATAGGGAGGGTTGCAGATGACGGCGTCTATCGTACCCTCGAGGCCCAATCCCGCAAGTCCGGCGAACAGGTCACCCTGGGCAACGACAACACGGCCGGAAACACTCACATGCGCGACGTTGCGGCGCGTGACCGCGATGCAGCCGTCGGTAAGGTCGCTCGCCCAAACGCGAACGGCCGGCAGATGGTGCGCGATGGCGCAGGCGAGATTCCCTGACCCGCAGCACATGTCGATGACCCGTGGTGCGGCGGAACCGGAGGAGCGTATCGCATCAAGCGCTGTATTGCCGAGCAGCTCGGTCTCCTCACGCGGTGCGAGGGCGCCCTCGGCAACAATGAGCTCGACGCCCATGAACATTTCATGGCCGATCACATAGGCGAGCGGGGCACCTGCGGCACGACGCTCCGCCATGGCGCGTGCGGCGCCTGCGTGATCAGCCGGCGTTGATGCTTGCGCAGCGTGCACAATGCGGTCTGCCTCGGCCGCCGCACCGGCAATGCCGGCACGCCCGAGGATAGCGGCGATTTCATCAGGCAAAGTATTCATGACAACCCCGTCTTCTTGATTTTGCCCGTATCGGTCTTGGGCAGGCTTGTCACCATGGCGATGTGCTTCGGCACCATGAAATTTTCGAGTCGGCTCTGGCATTCCTTCTGGAGCTGTTTTTCGGTCATCGTGACACCCTCCTCGAGGACGACGAAAGCCTTGACCGCCTGGCCGAGGATCTCGTCCGGCACGCCGATGACCGCGGCCTCCTTCACGCCCGGAATGTTCATGAGCATGCTCTCCACCTCCTTTGGTGCCACCTTCTCACCGCGTGACTTGATGATGTCATCCATGCGGCCGACGAAATAGAGGTATCCCTCCTCATCTATCCTGCAGAAATCGCCGGTGTACAGGACCTGTTCGCCGGGGAGCGGACCGGGCTTGAGTTTTTCGGCGGTGGCCACGGGTTTTTCCCAATAGCCCTTCATGACGGTGGCGCCGCGAATGACGAGCTGGCCGACCGTGCCGGGGGCGGCCCTGTTGCCGTCCTCATCCACGATCCACAACTCGGTGTTCGGGATCGCGATACCCACGCTGGCGGGTTTCCGGTCTATGTCCCGCGGCGGGAGGTAGGTGCAGCGCTTGCATTCGGTGAGACCGTACATCGAGTAGATGCGCGCCGCCGGGAAGATATCCCTGAGCATCAGGATGTGCTTGACCGGCAGGGCCGCAGCGGTGTTGGTCACGTATCGGATTTTCGAGAGGTCGTAATCCTTGAGGGTCTTGAGCTCCGCGAGGATCGAGAAGATGGTTGGCACACCGGGGAAGCCGGTCACTCCCTCCGCTACCATCAGGTTGAGTATCTGCGCCGGGAAGGTGAAGGAGCGTTCGAGGACAAGGCGCGCGCCGCTGCGGAATGCCATGATCATCTGGTACAGGCCGTAGTCGAACGCGAGCGGCAGGACGCCGAGGATCACCTCGTCTTCCTGCAACTCGAGGTACGACGCGATCGACGTGCATGCGGTGAGCATGTTGCGGTGCGTGAGCATCACGCCCTTCGGGTCGCCGGTGGATCCCGAGGTGTAGATGATCGCGGCGAGATCGATGTCAATGCAGCTTCGTGCCGGCGGGGCCGCGCGGTCGCCTGCCGCGATGGCATCGTCCCAGCGCCGGGCGTGGGGAAGTGCGGCGAGCTTCTCATCATCGATGGAGCCGGAGACGATGATGCAGCGGAGGTGGGGGCACGCCCGCGCGGGTCCGGCAAACACGGAATGGATGTGCATATCCGTGATGAGCGCCGCCGGGCGGCAATCATCGAGGAGATAAGCGAGCTTGTCACTCTTGGTCAGCGGGTTGACGATGGACACGACGGCGTTCGCCTTGAGTACCGCCCAAAAGGAGACAACGGCCTCAACGGTGTTGTCGGCGAACACCACGACCCGGTCGCCACGCTTGACACCGGCAGTGGCCAGGCTGTGCGCAAGGGCGTTCGAGCGTGCGTCCAGCTCGGCGTAGGTGACCCGCTGCTTCATGCAGACCAGGGCAACCTTTTCGGCGAGTTCGCGGGCGGATTGCAGAAGATAGTCGTGCAGAAGCGGCACGGCGCCGTGTGTGGTTTGCATCTCAGGAACTCCCCGGGTTTGATGATTTGTCGATGTCGGTGCGAAGCTCGATGGCGCGGCTCCCCTCGGGGCGGCTCGCGATGAATTGACGGTGCAGGAGCTGGGTCGACAGGACGCCCACCAGGGCCATGTTGTCCGTGTTCGAGAACTGGCCTTCACTGCCCCGCGCGCGGCACTTGCGCAGCAGTTGCACGACGGCCTGCGGTTCGAAGACGTTCGCGTCCCGCAGCGCGGACTCGGAAAGCACCTCGTCGATATAGTCCGGTGCGTTCCCAGCAACGAAGGACAGGGCGTCCGGCGCGCGATAGGGCTGTTTTTTCCGCGCGATGATCTCGCGCGGCACGACGTCCGACGCGGCGCGCTTCACGACGTGTTTCTCGTCCAGCACGCGCAGCTTGTAGGCCGCCGGAAGCGAATCGGCCAGCGCGACAACATCCTTGTCCAGGAACGGGAAGCGCCCCTCCACGGAGTGGGCCATGAGCATCCGGTCTCCCTGCGAGGAGAGCAGGTAGCCCGACAGCAGCGTGCGGATCTCGATGTGCTGATCCTGCGCGAGGTGGCTCCACTGCGGGAAATCGGCATGGACATCTTCAACCAGTTCTTTGATCACATCACGGCCTGCGACGGCATCCTGCACTTCCCTCGACAACAACCGCTTGAGCGCGCCCGTGGTGTGCCAGCGCGTGTCGTGGGCAAAGCCAGGTGCGCGATGGGCGGCGATATTCCGCCCGAAGAATTGCCGCGCCATCGCCTGCTGGGAAACCGGCGAGCGCGCGAGATACGGATAAAGCCGTTCAAGGAGCCTGTGTCGCCACGCGGATTCCGGCTGGCGCCCCCAGAAGCGGCGCACCTTGCCTTCGCGGAAAATATCGTAGCCGGCAAACATTTCATCGGCGCCCTCTCCGGTGAGCACGACCTTGATGCCGTGGTCGCGAACCAGCTTCGAAAGGAGGAACAGCGGTGCAGGGGCGGTTCTCAGGATCGGGCGCTCGGTATGGTAGATCACGTCGGGAAACACGTTCGCGATGTCGCTGCGCGAAACGACCACCTCGTGGTGCTCGCTGCCCAGTATGTTCACCATCAGGCGCTGGTACTCCGTCTCGTCGTATTCGGCGTCTTCGAACCGGAGCGAGAAGGTTTGAAAACGGTCACCCGCAAAACGCCGTCCGAGGGCGGCGACCAGAGAGCTGTCCAGCCCGCCGGACAGATAGCTCCCGACCGGCACATCGGCGCGCAGCATGCGCAGTGACGTGGCGTTCTCGATGGCGCTGCGCACCTCCCTGACCGCGTCGCCAAGGGATCCGTGGAAGCGGTCACGCGCATCTCCGGGCACGGGATAGCGCGGCGTCCAATAGGCGCGGTCGCGCATGGTTCCGTTTTCATAAGTGCGAACGTGGCCCGGTTCGAGTTCGGTCACGCCACGGAACACGCCCTGCGGTGGAGCTATGGTCCAGAAGGTGAAGGTCTGGGCGATGCCGATCGGATCGAAGGCCCGCGGGATGTCCGCGTTCGCCGCGAAGATGGCCTTGGCTTCGCTGGCGAAATAGAGCTGGCCGGCGTACTCGCAGAGATGCAGCGGGCAAATGCCCACCCTGTCGCGGCACAGCACGAGGCGCCGCGCCACCGAGTCCCACAGCGCCACGGCCCACTGTCCGTTGAAACGCCCGAAGGCGGCATCTCCCCAGGCACGGTACGCATGAAGGATAACTTCGGTATCGCTGCGGGTGCGGAAACGGTGGCCGAGCGCGACCAGTTCCTCGCGCAACTCCAAGTAATTGAATATCTCGCCATTGAATACGATCCAGGTCGTGTCGCCCTCGTCCGCCATCGGTTGCTGTCCGGTTGCGAGATCGATGATGGACAGGCGCGCGTGGGCGAGTCCGGCACGATCGTCGCGATACACACCAAATTCATCCGGGCCGCGATGATAGAGCGCGCTGGCCATGCGAACCAGCGCTTCGCGGCTCGGCGAGGCAGCGCCGGCACTGAGCCCAACGATCCCGGCGATGCCGCACATACGCGGTCAGACCTCCGGAACAGGGATGATGAGCAGGGGCCGCGAGTGGAGATAACGGGTGGCGCGACGCTTGGCGTCGATGTCCTTGAAGACCCGTTCGACCTGGGCAGGCGTGAGGCCGACCACGGGCGCGACCTCATCGGCAGGAACGCCGTGGTTCACCGCGTAGAGGCAGAGATCCATGCGGTCATAGGGCAGCGCGAAGTAGAACTCCTCCTGCGTCTGCGGCATCGAGAAAGTGTCCGTGGTGGGCGGGCGGCGGCGTATTTCATCCGGCACGCCCAGATATTCCGCGAGCTGATAGACCTGGGTTTTGTAGAGATGGGCAATGGGCTTGAAGTCGGCGCTTCCATCACCCTGCTTCACGAAGAAACCCTGGTCATACTCGAGGCGGTTTGGCGTGCCCGAGACGGCATAGTTCAGACGGTCCGCGTGGTAGTACTCGGTCATCTTGCGGACGCGCTGCTTGTAGTTTGTCGCGGCGACGATCTGCAGGTAGGAGTTGAGCGGGAGCCGCACGGTGGACACTTCTCCGCTGGGACTCTGCACGGTGAGCCGCGTGATGTTCAGGCGGTCACTCTCGAGAATGGAAGGCAGCACCAGTTTGCATTTCCAGCCGTCGCCGTACTCGGGAACGATCATGCGGATGGCTTCTTCCTGGCGGCGGTAGCAACCCAGGCCCTCGAGAGCAGGGGCGATATCCTCGACGATGGCTTCGATTCCGAAGTGTTCTGTGAGCATCCGTCCGAGCATGAGTGCATCGTCCGAGGAGTGGTGCTCGGGCATGAAGAGGCCCAGCACCTTCTCCTTGCCGAATGTGCGTGCGCACAGCGCGGCCACGACTGAACTGTCAATGCCGCCGGAGATGCCGACGACTGCGCCGCGGCGGTGCAGCTGGCCGAGAACCTGTTCGCGCAGGGTTTCGGTGATGCGGGCCACTTCCGCTTCTGGATCCAGCTTGAGGACATTTTTGTCGAACATGGTTTCTTTACCTGCCGGGCAGAACCGGGAATTTATCTCATTGGGTTACCCACCCGCACCTTCCCTGAAATGGGGAGGCCGGGAGGGGTTGAAGCCTGAAAGACAATCGAGGATTAACGGAGCCAAGGTTGATCTCCCGCTTAGTCTCGGGATCTATCCCGACTTGTCGGGTTGACTTTACATGACCGTGCGACCGGGTTGTCAAAAGATACCAGCCAAGTCGCCGGTTAAAACCAGTCCTGCAACAGCGCGCGTCCATATCCAGGAATTCGAAAGCACCACACCGGCGATATTTTAGCCTACTAATTCAACATACGGTTCATGATGTTACCCAGCATCTTGCGCGGCACCCAAATCTCGCCGCGGCCAACTACCTGTATGGCCCTGGAGAGATGAAGCTGATCAGCATCGTATTTCAGGTAACCTCGTGCACCGAGCTCCAGGACTTGCATGACTTGATTGTCTTGAATCGAGTCATCGGTCAACAAAACCATAAGTGCCTCCGGACATTCGCGGCGTAATGACAGTAGCAGGATATTGTCCTCATCGCTGCACAGATTCAGGTTAACCAGCAGGACAAGTGGCTTGAGCCGCTTGATTCTGGCTACCTCATCTTCGCTTGCGGTAACATTGTCGCGCGGTTCAAACCGGCGATTCACGAACCCGGGGCCATCAGGGTGCCCGGACAAAAGCTTCTCGTCACCATCTTCATCGCCTGACGCTACATTCGTAAGCAGCGAGATGCCGAGTTCACCCTGTAGGAAACGTTCGCAGCCGGCTCGCCGACCACGATCAACATCTGCGATTGCTACGGTAACAGCTTGCATAAAAAACTCTCCCGTCTCTCCGGACGATGCCATCTTTAATATTTGAAATAACCAACCTGCTTCTGGGTATGAGCACGCCTGTCATTGTATTCAATTCGGCAGCAAGCGCCACTGTACCTTGGTACATGCATGACCAAAAATGCCGGGATTGGATACTGACTGGCAATATGCATGATTGGTGCTTTAGCGTTTCAGCCTGATTGGGAAATGAACTCCCGGGGTTATAAAATCGCACCACGATTTGAGCCGATAAATTGCAGCGTCTCCCTGACGCTCAAGATTTGCTGTCATTGCCCCGGGGGTTGCCCATTTTCGGGGGGTGCTCGAGTCTGCTGTTTAACGAGATGTCCAAATCCACAGGGTCACCGCTATTATCTGCTGACAGCACAAGTGCCAGATTGACACGGTCGGTGATTTCCAGCTTGAGATAAATTTCTGTCAAATGAGCCTTCACCGTGCGCTCGGTAATTCCGCAAGCCTGGGCGATCTGCTTGTTGTTCTCTCCATTCCCCACCCGAACGGCAATGTCATATTCGCGCTGAGTCAGTTTGTTAAGCAAGCCCAGGGTGGCTCGATAGGCTTTATTTTTTGAAGTTGTTTTACCCAACTCATCGATAAGCCGGCAAGACAGTGTTCGCCGTATCCACAATTCACCCTGCTGAACAGCCATGACAACCTGTTTGAGAAATTTCGGCTGGATATTGTTTCGGCAACAGCCGCGTACACCTGCCGTCAACAATTCCCATTCCACATCTTCAGAAAGGTCACCGGTCATAATGATCGTTCTGGTCTCGGTGCATATTCTTCTCAAACTTGCCGAACTGTACTTGGCATTCACCCCGAGCAAATCGAAGTCCAGCAGGAGAATCCCGGGTTTGGTCCGCACAATTTCATCCCTGAGCGTGTCCAATCTGTCGATATTCAATCTCTCGATTATCAGGGGTGTGCTGACAAAATCGGCTAGGCCCTCTTGCCAGGAAGCAAGTCTGTCCTGGTATGAACTGGCGAGTATCAAGTTGTTCTTCATATTTTATCAATAGTGTCCGGTTAAATTGAGACGTTCCGACGGCAACGTCAACATTGATAAGGGTTCCAAGCGATTCATGGGTGTCCACGATTTGAATTTTAGATTGCGCATTTGCGATCATTCCGGGTTTAGAGAACTTGGGGTG
>JBGSKJ010000117.1:0-1795 GCA_041741275.1 Gallionella sp. | reverse complement strand
GACGCGGCGTTACCACGGTCTGTTGATTGTTCCGTTCCATTCTCATTTGCAACGGCATCTGCTGTTCGTCAAGGCGGATGCCGAATTACTGGATGGTGACCAAGTCACACCCTTGCACTCCAACCGTTGGGCTAGCGGTGCGATTGATCCGCGCGGCAATCTTGCTATCGAAGCATTCCGGCTGGATGGGCGCATGCCAGTGTGGCATTACCGTTTGGATGGCATGCTGATCGAGGCGCGCATCTGGATGGAGCACGGCAGACATAGCACTTGCCTGGCTTGGCGCTTGCTGGAAAGCCCGGATGATCGTGAAGTGCAGTTGCGGATACGCATGCTGACCAATGTGCGTGATCACCACGGTATCACCGGATTCGAGACTGCTAAACCAACCTCGATCACAAGTGACCATGAACTGGATGTAAATTATCCGGGTTGTCCTACCTTGCATTTCCATTCCCGCTGCGGCGTGGTGGAGCGCGCAGATTTTTGGGTGGAAGATTTCGATCTTCCAGTAGAGCGTAACCGCGGCCTGCCCGACCGGGATCGCCATCTATGCGTCGGCTATATGACCTTTCCCATCCATGGAGGCCATTGGGTCGGCATGACCGCCTCGATCGAGGAAGATGAACCGGCTTACTACATGGAGGACGCGATGCAACGTTTTCAGGAGCGCGATCTTGCCATGCTCACCCGAGCGAAGGTCACCGTTCCGGAACTCACCCAGATACCGGCCTGGATCGATCAGCTGATACTCGCAGCAGACAGCTTCGTGATCCGCCAAGATCAGAAGAACGGTCACGGTCGTGACGCAGTGGTGGCGGGGTATCCCTGGTTCGGGGAATGGGGACGCGACAGCATGATCGCGCTACCCGGATTGTTGCTGGCAACCGGACGCTACCAGCAGGCGCGCAACCTGTTGCTCGGCTACCTGCCGCTGGTCGATCGTGGCATGTTGCCCAACTTCTTTCCGGGCGATGGTGAAACAGCCGAGTACAACACGGTGGATGCCGCGCTGTGGTACATCGAGGCCTGGTGCGCCTATTTGGTGGGCATCAAAGATATACACTCGGTTGCTGATGCCTGGCCGGTATTGCAGCAAATCATCGCACATTATCGCGCAGGCACCCGCCACGGCATCGGCATGGATGCGGCGGATGGCCTGTTGCGCGCGGGCGAGCCCGGCATACAGCTGACCTGGATGGACGCCAAGGTCGGCGACACCGTCATCACACCGCGTATCGGCAAGCCGGTTGAGGTCAATGCGCTGTGGTACAACGCGCTGCAAACCATGGCGCAATTCGCCCGTGCATTAAATGACGAGCCGCATGCCGCTGAATATGCCGCGATGGCGGAGGCGACGCGAGTCGGCTTCCAGCGTTTCATCCGTCCCGATCACGGAGGACTTTTCGACGTGCTGGACGGTCCGGACGGTAACGATGACAGCATTCGACCCAACCAGATTTTTGCCGTCAGCCTGCCGTTCAGTCCGCTGGACAAAGCGATCCAGCAGGATGTCGTCACTATCTGCGCACAACGATTGCTTACGCCCTATGGCCTGCGCTCTCTTGATCCGTCCGATCCCGCTTACCGCCCGCACTATCAGGGCGATGTCTGGTCGCGCGATAGCGCCTACCACCAGGGGACGGTGTGGGCATGGCTGCTCGGGCATTTCGCACTCGCCGAATACCGGGTCAGCGGTGATGCGGAACAGGCGCTGTTGCGTTTGCACCCGATTCAGGATCATCTGGGTCGAGCCGGGCTGGGTTCGTTGAGCGAGATATTCGACGGTGATGCA
>JBGSKJ010000116.1:0-4875 GCA_041741275.1 Gallionella sp. | reverse complement strand
TCGTTCGTATTGCGTAATATCGCAACCCAGAATGACCAGATGCTCCGGCAGCCGCTGTTCGGTTTCCAGATGAAACAGCGCGGGGATCAATTTCCGCCGGCTCAAATTTCCGCCAGCGCCAAAGAAAGTCAGTGTGCAGGGTTCCAGGGATTTCATGTGGCCTATCCTTTCGGGTGATATGACTTGTGTATCCGGCAAACAGGAACGGGCGGTTCGGTTAACCGGGTGGTCAGCGCCTTCAACATCATGCTTGCTGACCGCGATGTTTCATCAACAACAGATTCGCCACCAATCCGGTCCAGCCGGTCTGGTGCGCAGCCCCCAGACCTTGTCCGGTCTCGCCGTGGTAATACTCGTTGAACAATAACAGGCCCTGCCAATGTGGATCGTTCTGGTAAGGGCTGTCGGGCGCGTATGCGGGAATGTGTCCGTTTTCGTCACGGCGAAATACGCCCGCCACGCGATCCACCAGCAGGCCGGAAACTTCATGCAGGGTCATATCCCGGTTGTCCAGGCATGGCACCTCGACCTTGAAATTGTCGCCCAGGTAATGGTGAAACTTCATCAGCGTTTCGATCAGAAGGTAATTGACCGGCATCCACACTGGCCCGCGCCAGTTGGAGTTACCGCCAAACAGTCCGGTGTTCGATTCGCCCGGCAGATATTCGATCAGTGCCCGGCCTATCGCCGGTAACCAACCCAGATCGTGATGTGTGGCATGGATGCGGCTGACGCTACGGATACCGTGAGGCGAGAGGAACTCCTCCGCATTCAGCAAACGCTTCAAAATCGGCGGCAGCATGTCGTGATTGGCGAGTGATAACAGATGTTCACCGCGCTCGTTGGTGTGTGCCGGGCAAGCGCAGATGGTGTGGCCGTCAAACATGCCGCCTGCATGTGCCATCAGCATTTTCTCAAAACGCGGCACCGATTTCAGCAGACGCGGCTCGACCACCTCGCAAGCGAACAACGGGATGATGCCAACCATGGAAAACACGTCGATGCGGTGACGATCCCCCTCCGGGGTGACGATGATGTCCTTGAAGAAACCGTCCTCGGCGTCCCACAGCGACGGGCTGTGATCCACATTGCCTGCCATGACGTTGGCCATGGACAAGAACTGGCTGTAACACTGCAAGGCGACATCCTCGTAATCCGATTCTTCCGTGGCCAGTTCCAGCGCGATCATGGTCATGTTGAGAGCGAACATCGCCACCCAGCCGGTGGCATCCGCCTGCTTCAATCGGTAGCCGGGCGGCAGCGCCTGTGATCGATCATACACGGAGATATTGTCCAGCCCCAGAAAGCCGCCCTCGAACACGCCATGCCCCTCGCTGTCTTTGGCATTGAGCCACCAGGTGTAATTTAGCAACAGCTTGTGCATGGCGCGGCGCAAAAAGCCGTGGTCGCCTTTGCCGCGTTGTTCGCGCTCCATGCGAAACACTTTGAGCACGGCCATGGCATGCACCGGCGGATTGACATCGCCGAACGCCCATTCGTAAGCGGGGATCTGGCCGCTGGGATGCAATGTGTCTTCGCGCAGCAGAATTTCCAGTTGCCGCTTGGCGAAATCAATATCCGCCAGCGCCAGTGGCAGCGCGTGGAAAGCCAGGTCCCATGCAGCGAACCAGGGGAACTCCCAGCTATCCGGCACCGACATGACATCCGCCGAACGGAAATGCCGCCACTGGCGGTTGCGGCCGGATTTGCGCGACTCCGGGGGGCGCAGGGTGTCACCATCCAGCCAGCGTGCCACTTCATAGTGATAGAACTGTTTGTTCCAGATCATGCCTGCCAGCGCTTGGCGCAGAATGGCGCGATCCTGGCCGCTCTCCGGTAAAATTTTGTGGTAATAGGCATCCGCCTCGTGCTCACGTTGGGCAAATATCGTTTTTGCTTCGGCGAAAGGCATCTCCAACGCACGGTCTGACAACACCAGTTCCAGCATCATCTCCGCGCCCGGCTCGACTGTTTGGGTATGCCACGCGGCGAATTTGGTCCCGGCATGTGCCGGATTAACCGAACCCATCTCGCCATGCACCACGCGTCGATGAAATGCATCTTTCACATAGGGCGTGCGGTTGCGCAGTCCCCACAGCACTTCGGCGTTGCTGTCGTTTTCGGTGAACAGCATCTGCGCCGTCTGCCGCCCGTACAGATGATATTCGCCCAAGCCCTCGACTTTGGCCTGCGTTGCCCATGCCGCGCCTTTGGGAACTTTATCCACGGCAAGTTTCGGTTTTTCACCCGCGTCATCACCCCATGCCCAAGTGTTGCGGCACCACAGCGTGGGCAGGAGATGCAGCACTGCAGGTTCCGGCCCGCGATTCGCCGCAGTGATGCGAATATGTATCCGCCCTGTTGCTGCTTTCGCATAGGCCACCTCCACATCCCAGTAGCGGTTGTCAGCAAAAGCGCCGGTATCGATCAGATTGAACGGCGGGTCAAGACGCGTGCGGTGCGCGTTCTCTTCCACCAGCCGGCGATAAGGAAAAGCCTGCTGCGGATATTTGTAGCGATAGCGCAGCAAGCTGTGGGTGGGCGTGGCATCGAGATAATAATATTGTTCCTTGACATCTTCGCCGTGGTTGCCCTGATTGCCGGTCAAGCCAAAGGCGCGTTCCTTCAGGATGGGATCGACCCCGTTCCACAGCACCAACGCAAAGCACAGCCGCTGTTGCTCGTCGCTGATGCCGCCCATGCCGTCCTCGCTCCAGCGATAGGCGCGGGAGCGGGATTGCTCGTGATCGAAGTGCTCCCAAGCCGTGCCATCCGCGCTGTAATCTTCGCGCACTGTCCCCCAGGCGCGCTCGGACAAATACGGTCCCCACAGATGCCAATTATCCCGCCCGTCCCGCTGCGCTTCCAATCTTTGCTGTTCGACGGATGAGGGGGCGTCAGTCGCCGGATGACGGGCAAACAACCCAACCCTATCCAATGTATTCGTGTCAGGCTGGTGTGGCTTGCTCATGGAAATGCTCCTTGTTATTTCGCGATTGGGCGCGGCTCAGTCTCCACCAGGCTTCAAGCGTGCAAGCCACCGACCAGGCCTGCGCCGGACAACCGCGCGGCGTATGCGGCGCATCACCGTCGAATATCTCGCTCACCGAACCTAGCCCGGCTCGACCCAGATGATCCTGAATCGGGTGCAAACGCAATAGCGCCTGTTCCGCATCACCGCTGACCCGGTATTCGGCGAGTGCGAAATGCCCGAGCAGCCATGCCCACACCGTCCCCTGGTGGTAGGCGCTATCGCGCGACCAGACATCACCCTGATAGTGCGGGCGGTAAGCGGGATCGGCTGGATCAAGAGAGCGCAGGCCATAGGGTGTAAGCAATCGTTTCGCGCAGATTTCGACGACATCCCGCTGGATTGCTTTGTCCAGCGGACTGAACGGCAGGCTGACGGCAAAAATCTGGTTGGGTCGAATGCTGTCATCGTTTCCGTCCGGACCGTCCAGCACATCGAAAAGCCCTCCGTGATCGGGACGGATGAAACGCTGGAAGCCGATTCGCGCCGCCTCCGCCATCGCGGCATATTCAGCGGCATGCTGCTCGTCTTTTAACGCACGGGCAAATTGCGCCATGGTTTGCAGCGCGTTGTACCACAGCGCGTTTACCTCAACCGGCTTGCCGATTCGCGGTGTGATGACGGTGTCGCCGACCTTGGCATCCATCCAGGTCAGCTGTATGCCCGACTCGCCCGCGCGCAACAGGCCGTCTGCCGCATCCATGCCGATGCCGTGGCGGGTGCCGTCGCGATAATGTGCGATGATTTGCTGCAACACCGGCCAAGCCAGAGCGACTGAGTGCACCTCGTTGATTCCGACCAGATAAGCGCACCATGCTTCGATGTACCACAGCGCGGCATCCACCGTGTTGTACTCGGCTGTTTCACCATCGCCTGGAAAGAAGTTGGGCAACATGCCGCGATCGACCAGCGGCAGGTAGCCGAGCAACAGGTTGCGCGCCTGCTGGTAGCGTCCGGTTGCCAGCAGCAATCCGGGTAGCGCGATCATGCTGTCGCGTCCCCATTCCCCGAACCATGGATACCCCGCCACCACTGCGTCACGGCCGTGGCTATTCACCTGACCCTGGCGGATCACGAAGCTGTCTGCCGCGAGTATCAGTTGATCGATCCAGGCCGGTATCCGGGTGAGTTCCGGCACGGTGATTTTCGCTCGGGTGAGCATGGCAAGATCGCGCTCCTGAAAACGCCGCATCGCGTCCTCCATGTAGTAAGCCGGTTCATCTTCCTCAATGGATGCGGTCATGCCGACCCAATGCCCGCCATGGAGGGGAAAGGTCATATAGCCGACGCACAGATGGCGATCACGGTCAGGCAGGCCACGGTTACGTTCGACCGGAAAATCGAAATCTTCCACCCAAAAACTGGCGCGTTCCACCACCCCGCAGCGGGAATGAAAGTGCAATGTAGGACAACCCGGGTAATTTACATCCAGCTCATGGTCATTTGTAATAGTGGTTGGCGCAGCGGTCGCGAATCCGGTAATCCCGTGGTGATCACGCACATTGGTCAGCATGCGTACCCGCAACTGCACATCGCGATCATCCGGGTTTTCCAGCAAACGCCAAGCCAGACAAGTGCTATGTCTGCCGTGCTCCATCCAGATACGCGCCTCGATCAGCATGCCATCCAGACGGTAGTGCCACACCGGCATGCGGCCATCCAGCCGGAACGCTTCGATGGCCAGATGGCCGCATGGATCTATAGCACCGCTAGCCCAACGGTTGGAGTGCAAGGGTGTGACTTGGTCACCATCCAGTAATTCGGCATCCGCCTTGACGAACAGCAGATGCCGTTGCAAATGAGAATGGAACGGAACAATCAACAGACCGTGGTAACGCCGCGTC
>JBGSKJ010000115.1:0-8550 GCA_041741275.1 Gallionella sp. | reverse complement strand
GACGGGGTTTCGGCGGCGGGTTTGGCGGCGGCTCCGGTGGCTACGGTGGTGGGGGCGGTTTCAGCGGCGGGGGCGGCGGCTTTGGCGGGGGCGGCGCCTCGGGAAGATGGTAAATGAATATTAAACGAATCATGCGACATCTATCGACCGGCAATGCTACTGTTCGCGGCGCTTTTCCGTCGCGTACGCTTGAAACGATAGAGCACGCGATCCGCGAAACCGAGGCGATGCACTCCGGACAGATACGTTTCGCAGTCGAACCCGCACTGGATCTGATCCCGCTGCTGGCAGGGCAGAATGCCCGGCAGCGAGCTTTGGAGGTGTTTTCACGATTGCGGGTTTGGGATACCGAAGCCAACAACGGCGTGCTGATCTATTTGTTGCTGGCAGATCGGGATGTAGAGATCATTGCCGATCGCGGCGTGCATGCCAAGTTGGGCAAAGATGTCTGGGAAGCGATTTGCCAGGAGATGGAGGCGGCGTTTCGCGACGGCAAGTTCGAGCAAGGCGTGCTTGCCGGTATCCGCAGCGTGGGCCGGTACCTTGCCCGCCATTATCCCCATGCAGGCGCAAAGCCGAACGAGTTGCCGGATCGCCCGGTGCTGATGTAATCCTTTTGTGTAGTGGAACGTCGCCTTCAGATTCCAGCCATGCTGCTTGTGGGTATTATCCTCGTCACTGCATCCCCGAAACCTTGTTCTTCATAAGGGATTGGCTGGATATTCGGCAAATGGCGTTGTCTCTGCCGGATGCAATCGTATATACTTCCCCCCATTGTTTAATTTCAGGTTTTTCCTTCATGCTGGAAATCAGCAATCTTGCTTGTAGTCGTGGTGATCATCGTTTGTTTTCCGGATTGAGCTTCACGCTGGATTTTGGGCAGATCATGCAGGTGCAGGGCGCGAATGGCAGCGGCAAGACCAGCCTGCTGCGCACTTTGTGCGGCTTCATTACGCCTGATGAGGGTGATATCATCTGGCGCGGCGAGAAGATCAGCGACCTGGACGAGGAATATTATGCCGAGATGCTGTATCTCGGCCATTTGAATGCGATCAAGGACGAGTTGAGCGCGCTGGAGAATTTGCGCATCTCCGCCGGACTTTCCGGGGTTGAGCTTGAAGAAAAAGAAGCCATGATTGCTTTGCGTCGCATGGGGCTGCGCGGCCGTGAGCTGCTACCGACCAAGGTGCTGTCACAGGGACAAAGGCGCCGCGTCGCACTGGCGCGTCTGCTGGTCAGTGATGCGAAGTTGTGGGTGTTGGATGAACCTTTGACCGCACTCGATGTCGGAGCCGTGGCGTTGATCCAGGAGCTGATAGCGGAACATTTGGCGCGGCAGGGAATGGTGATTTTTACCACCCATCAACCGTTGCAAGTGGCGGGGATAGAAATGCGCAGTTTGTCGCTATCATGATGATCGCCCGTCATGAAGGACCTTGGGCCAGGAAGGTCGTTGGTTCATGAGGAAATCCACGATGCTGGATTTGCTGGTGCTGGTGATACGGCGCGATCTGATATTGGCGATGCGCCGCCGCGCGGATGTGCTCACCACGCTGATATTTTTCGTGATGGTGGTCAGTCTGTTCCCATTGGGTGTCGGGCCGGAAATGGCGATGCTGCGCAAGATGGCGGCGGGCGTGTTATGGGTGGCGGCGTTGCTGTCTTCGATGCTGTCGCTGGGGCGGTTGTTCTCGGCAGACTATCTGGATGGCACGCTGGAACAGATGATGCTGGCGCCGCAGTCGTTGTCCATGCTGGTGCTGGGCAAGATGGTCGCGCACTGGATGGTGTCCGGACTGCCGCTGGTGCTGATGGCCCCGGTGCTGGGCTTGCAGTTCGATATGCCGGTGCAGGCACTCGGTGTGCTGATCATCGGCCTGTTGCTGGGTACGCCGATACTCAGCATGGTAGGCGCGATCGGCGCGGCGTTGACTTTGGGCTTGCGCGGTGGCGGGGTGTTGCTGTCGCTGTTGGTGCTGCCGCTTTGCATTCCGGTGCTGATCTTTGGCACGGGGGCGGTCGAAGCGGTATCGAGCGGGCTGGACATAGCGTCCCATCTGTCCTTGTTGGGTGCATTGTTGGTGTTGGCCCTGGTTTTCACCCCCTGGGTGACTGCGCAGGCGTTGCGAATTTCGATGGAGTGATAAGTTGACAATTAACTGGTTCAAATATTCCGCACCCACCACCTTTTACGGCTTGGCCGGCAAGCTGATTCCGTGGTTTGCGGTTTCCGCCGCGATCCTGTTCGCGGCCGGTTTGTATATCGGCTTTTATGTCGCACCGGTGGATGCCCAGCAGGGCGAGTTTTACCGCATCATTTTCATCCATGTGCCGGCTTCCATCCTGTCCATGTTCCTGTACCTGATCATGGCGGGTTACGCGGCACTGGGACTGATCTTCAAAACCCGCTTGTCGTCCATGATGGCCAGCGCGATCGCGCCCACCGGCGCGCTGTTTGCCCTCATTTCGTTGTGGACCGGCGCGCTGTGGGGCAAGCCGATGTGGGGTGCATGGTGGCTGTGGGATGCACGCATGACTTCCGAACTCATATTGCTTTTCCTGTATCTGGGTTTCATCGCACTGCACGCCTCGATCGATGATCCGCGCCGCGCCGACCGCGCTGCCGCGCTGCTGGCCATCGTTGGCTCGGTGAACGTGCCAATCATTTATTTCTCGGTGAAGTGGTGGAATACCCTGCACCAGGGTTCGACCATCAAATTCACCGGCACCTCCATGCACGTTGCGATGCAGCAGGCCATGTTCACGATGCTGGTGGCCTGCTGGTTGTATGCGATTGCGGTCGTGCTGGCGCGGGTGCGCAGCATCATTCTGGAACGTGAACGAAATACCACTTGGATTGCCGAATTGCCGGAGGTGAAACAATGAACCTGGATATCTGGATGAGAGAAAATACCCTTGCCTACGTTTGGCTGGGTTCCTATGCAGTTGCCATGCTCATTTTTGCGATCGAGATCGCGATGGTCATGCACAAGAGAAAAATCACTTTGCAGCAGGTGCGTCTGCTGCGTAATGCGGGAGACGGGGAATAAATGAAGCCACGCCAGAAAAGATTCATGTTCATCGCTTTAGGTGTTGTTGGAGTGTCGATGGCGGTTGGCCTGGTGCTGTACGCGCTGAGGGGTAACGTCAACCTGTATTTTACCCCGACCCAGGTATTCAACAATGAAGCTCCGCATGGCCGCAGCTTTCGTATTGGCGGCCTGGTCGAAGAGGGCAGCGTAAAGCGCCAAAAAGACGGCTTGACAGTGAATTTCGTGATCACCGATACGCATAAAGGCATACCGGTTGTATACAAAGGCATCCTTCCGGACCTTTTCAAGGAAGGCAAGGGTGTGGTCGCACAGGGCCGGGTGGAGGCCGATGGTGTGATGCGTGCCGATGAGGTACTCGCCAAGCACGATGAAAATTACATGCCTCCGGAAGCAGCCGATGCCATGAAGAAAGCCGAAGCAGCGAATGCGGCTGCCAAGTCTGCTGAGCCGGCCGTTCCGCTTACAGCCGTTCCTGTTGCCAAATAACCGTTGATTTGAAAGGCCTGACATGATTGCAGAACTTGGTCATTTTTCGTTGATTATCGCGCTGTTCCTGGCGGTTACCCTGGGTGTCCTGCCGATACTCGGTGCCGCGCGCAATAATCCTGTGTGGATGGGCGTTGCCCGGCCGCTTACCTACGGGTTGCTGGTATTTATCGGGTTGGCGTTCGTCACGTTGGCAAACCTGTTTCTCAATAATGATTTTTCCGTGTTGTATGTCTCGCAACACTCCAATTCGGGATTGCCATTGCATTATCGCTTTGCCGCGATCTGGGGCGGGCATGAGGGATCATTGTTGCTTTGGGTATTCATCCTGTCGATATGGACCGCTGCCGTAGCCACGTTCAGCAAGCACCTTCCGCAAGAAATGGTCGCGCGCGTACTGGGTGTGATGGGGTTGGTCGCGGTAGGTTTTCTGCTTTTCATGCTGCTCACCTCGAATCCATTCGATCGCATATTTCCCGCACCGCTCGATGGCAATGAGCTGAACCCCTTGCTGCAAGATCCCGGTTTGGTTATCCATCCGCCGATGCTGTACATGGGCTATGTGGGATTCTCGGTGGCGTTTGCATTTGCCATTGCCGCACTATTGGGTGGAAAACTGGACGCCACCTGGGCGCGCTGGTCGCGTCCCTGGACCACCGTGGCCTGGGTGTTCCTGACTACCGGGATCATGCTGGGCAGCTGGTGGGCTTACTACGAACTGGGCTGGGGCGGCTGGTGGTTCTGGGATCCTGTCGAAAATGCATCCTTCATGCCATGGCTGGTGGGCACGGCGCTGATCCATTCGCTGGCCGTCACTGAAAAGCGCGGTGCGTTCAAGAGCTGGACGATATTGCTGGCGATAGCGGCATTTTCACTCAGTCTGCTGGGAACCTTCCTGGTGCGTTCCGGCGTGCTGACTTCGGTGCATTCGTTTGCGACCGATCCGGAGCGCGGTATTTTCATTCTGGCCTTTTTGACTGTCGTGATTGGCGGGTCTTTGCTGCTGTTCGCGTGGCGTGCACCCAAGGTCGGGCTGGGCGGCAAGTTCGAGTTGGTCTCGCGTGAATCGATGCTGCTGTCGAATAATGTGCTGTTGACGGTTGCCGCTGCCTCGGTGTTCATCGGCACGCTGTATCCGCTGTTCATGGATGCGCTCGGCATGGGCAAGCTTTCGGTGGGGCCGCCTTATTTCGAGGCGGTATTCGTCCCGTTGATGGCGCTGGCGGTATTGATGATGGGATTCGGGGCATTGGCTCGCTGGAAACAGGCCAGCATGCAGGAACTCGCCAAGCGCGTGCGCTGGGGATTCGCCTCGGCATTCATCCTGGCGATGCTGTTGCCCCTGGTGTTCAGTCACTGGACACCGCTCATTGCCTTCGGTCTGTTGCTGGCATTCTGGGCCATCGCGTCGCTGGTGGTCAGTTTGCAGCAACGCTTGTCGGGACATGGTTCATTCATTCAACGCGTACGCAGCCAAAGCCTGAGCTATTACGGTATGCAGCTGGCGCATCTCGGCATTGCGATATTCGTTATCGGCGTGACCGTGGTTAAAGGTTATGCAACCGAGCGGGATGTGCGTATGGAAATTGGCGATACGGTGGATGCCGGCGGTTATGTGTTCCGTTTTGACGGGGTTCGCGAGATCAGCGGACCCAATTACGTGGCGGCTCAGGCACGCGTCACGGTCAGCAAGGATAGCAAGCTGGTCACCGAACTGTTCCCGGAAAAGCGTCGCTACAATGCTTCCGGCATGCCGATGACCGAAGCCGCGATCGACACCGGCCTGTTCCGCGACCTGTACGTTTCCCTGGGTGAACAGATACCGGGCACACAAACCGCCTGGGCAGTACGCGTCTATTACAAGCCCTTTGTGGATTGGATCTGGGCAGGCTGTGTGCTGATGGCTTTGGGCGGGGTGCTGGCTATCAGTGATCGCCGCTACCGTATCAAGAGCAAAAAGACCAACCTTGCTGAGGACCGGAGCGCACCCTCGATCGGCGGAATGAATACCGAGGGCAAGGCATCATGATGAGATTCATCTGGCCATTCGTGATTTTTGTGACATTGGCGGGGTTTCTTTATGTCGGTTTGCACCTGAACCCGCATGAAGTGCCCTCACCACTGGTAGGAAAGCCGGCGCCTGCGTTCAGCCTGGCGCAATTGCATGATCCTGCCAGGCAATTTTCCCCGCAGGACATGAAGGGCCAGGTATGGTTGCTCAACGTCTGGGCCTCCTGGTGTGTTTCCTGCAGGATAGAACATCCGGTACTGCTGGCCTTGTCCCGCAAGAATATCGTGCCGATCTACGGTCTGGACTACAAGGATAAACGCGAGGCCGGCATGGCCTGGTTGAAGGAAGGCGGCGACCCTTACGTGCTGAGCGCATCCGACGTGGAAGGCCGCATCGGGATCGATTATGGCGTGTACGGCGTGCCGGAGACTTATGTGATCGACAAGCAGGGCGTGATCCGTTACAAACAGATCGGTCCTGTGACGCAGCAAAGTCTGCGTGAAAAAATCCTTCCACTGGTTGCGGAGTTACAAGCGAAATGAAATATCTGTTGATACTGTTGTTCTGTTTGGCGCCCGGCTTTTCTTACGCCGGCGAAGCACAGGATATGGCCGATGACCCGGTGCTGGAAAAGCGCATGATAGGTTTGGCGCAAAATCTGCGCTGCCTGGTATGCCAAAACGAGTCGCTGGCCAGTTCCCATTCCGAACTCGCAGAAGATCTGCGCCGCGAGGTGCGCGAGCAAATGCAGAAGGGGCTGAGCGACCAGGAGATCATCGATTATCTGGTTTCCCGCTATGGCGATTTCGTATTGTTCGACCCGCCGGTGAAAAGCTACACCCTGCTGCTTTGGTATGGCCCGTTTGCGCTGTTGCTGGCCGGACTTGCCGGTTTGGTTATCCAATTGCGCAAACGCAAGAGCAAGGTTTCCGAAGCCCATCTTTCCGACGAAGATACGAAACGTGCCGCCGACCTGCTAAACCCATCGAAAGACTCTTAAACATGACTTTATTCTGGATAATCTGCGCAGCACTGCTGCTGGTTGCGATTCTTTTTGTTGCGGTTCCGCTGTGGCGAAAATCTTCGTCCAATAACGATGTTTTGCGCGATGCGGCTAACCTGGGGATTCTGCGCGACCAGTCGTCAGAACTTGAAGTCGATCTGCGCAACGGCTTGTTGACACAGGAAGCATACGAACAGGGTACGCGCGAATTGCAGGCACGTTTGCTGGAGGAAGTAAAAACTGTCGAGCAGCCTGTTGCCAAGGCGCCACGCAATCCCGCCAAGGTGCTGGCGATCGTGTTGGCCGTTGCGCTGCCTTTGTTCACTGTGCCGCTCTACCTGACGATAGGCAACAGCAAGGCGCTGTTACCGCAGCAGGAGCAGGCCGCTGCCGCAGGGGACGGCATCATCCGTACCGAGGAAGGATTGCAGAATCTGGCAAGCGAGCTGAAAGACAACCCGGAAAATCCAAACGGTTGGTATAACCTGGCACGCTCCTACATCGAGATGAAGCGCTACGAAGAAGGGGCCAAGGCGTACGAGGAGCTCGTCAAGCTGGTACCCGATGAGGCACAACTCTGGGCGAATTATGCGGATGTCTACGCGATGGCCCATGGCAAGACCCTGCAAGGGCCGGAGGTCGCAAAGCTGCTGGACCAGGCGCTGGAACTGGATCCAAACAACATCACGGCACTCGCGCTGTCCGGTTCCGCCGGCATGGAACGCGGGGACTATGTGGTGGCGCTTACAAATTGGCAGAAGCTTTACGGAATACTGCAACCCGGATCACAGGACGCACAGAGATTCAAGGGCAGCATCCAGCGGGCACGCGATCTGCTCGCCGCGCAGCCGGGCGGCAAGAAAAAACTCGCGCAACTGCCATTCAATGAAGCCCCCAGGCAAGCGATGGCGGCAGCCAGTCCTGCTGCAGCCAATCCGGCAGCGGCGGTCACCGGCAAGGTTTCATTGAGCAAGGCATTGGCCGGCAAGGTCTCTCCGGACGATACCGTGTTCATCCTCGCGCGTGCCGCGCAGGGCCCGCCTATGCCGCTCGCGGTGTTCCGCAAGCAGGTGAAAGACTTGCCGATGGAATTCACTCTTGATGACAGCATGGCGATGAGCCCTCAAATGAAACTGTCTGGATTCGATCAGGTCGTCGTGGTGGCACGTGTATCCAAGTCCGGCCAGGGGGGCAGGCCTCAGCCGGGCGACCTGGAAGGAAAGTCAGCAGCGATAAAGCCGGGCACCAAAGGCCTGAATATCGTGATTGATTCGGTGGTTCCCTGACAGTTCGGTTGTCAGTAAGTGCGTCATCCGATTGCATGGTCGGGTGACGTTACAAACCAGCGCATGATCTCCATGTGCATAGCTACGAATCAATTTATCGCTGCACGTCCAGAGATTTCGAGAAAGTTCCGGTATGAGCTTTTTGCTGCTTAAAACCGTACATATCTCCTGTGTGGTGGGCAGTTATACTTTGTTCCTGTTGCGCGGAATCTGGAGCCTGAATGGTTCACCCGTCATGCGTCAGCGCTGGGTGAGGATAACGCCGCATGTCGTGGATACGCTATTGCTCGCCAGTGCCATTGCGCTGGCATTCGACATCGAACAATACCCCTTCGTGGATGCATGGCTGACCGCCAAGGTCATCGGTCTGTTGCTGTACATCGCACTGGGTTCGATTGCACTGAAATACGGCAGGAACAGAAAGATGCGCATCGCTGGCTGGCTGGCTGCACAGGCGGTGTTCGTCTATATTGTGATGGTGGCTGTCAGCCATAGCCCCGTGCCATTCCTGGGGTAAGCGTAGCTCCATCGAGTTGCATGAGGCTCCGCCCAGGAAATCAGGGCGGAGCATTTTTTCGGTGCGCCCGGCAGGGCGCACTTACTTGGAGGTGAAAGTCCTCTACTCGCCCTGCAAGGGGAAGAGTTAGCTGAACGGCAAGGGTGTCGCGGGCGACTGCGAATCTGGAGGAAGCCGAAGGCAAAGCGCTGGCC
>JBGSKJ010000114.1:0-13103 GCA_041741275.1 Gallionella sp. | reverse complement strand
TTCGGTTTTGGCGTTGGCGGTAGAGCGGAGTTTCAATCCTCGCCCGCGCCGAGGCGCGGGCGCTACCCAGCGCAGCCTTGACCTGTTGAGGCCGACCATCCGTTTCAATCCTCGCCCGCGCCGAGGCGCGGGCGCTACAGTCCGCTCCCAACGCCATGACTATCAACGTTGAAAAGCGCACTTTGCGCGAACCCTCTGCTTGCTTGCCTCCGAGAGTTCACACAAACAAACGACGAAGGCAGAAAACCATCCTTCGTCAATATATTAGCCACAACGCGAACCTGCCGCATTTGTGTCGTTGCTACGGGTTCGCGCATCATATTACCAGCGCTCCATCGAAATCCATAGCACGAAAATTACCATACTCCTTGATGTGCAACTCCACCGGCTCGGTCAAGCGGTACAAGCGCAGGCTGTCTACTTTTTCGTCTATCTCATCGAGCAGTCGCCGCTCTAACTCTTCCAGTTGCATCTGATCAACCTTACATTCAAACACCGAATTTTGTACTCGTTGCCCAGTGCTCTCGCAAACTTTTGCGACGCGGCGCAGCCGTTTGCGTCCGGCGGCGGTTACAGTGGATACATCGTAAGTAATAATAATCAGCATGGCAGTTACCGATAGAGAAACGGGAGATAGCCTTCCATCTCGCCACGCAGTGTGCGCGCCATAAAGCGCGCTTGCAATAACGGCAGCAGGCCTATTGGTACTTTGGTTTCCAGCAACGGGTGCATCACCTCTTCCTGTTTGCGCTCCTGATAGGCAACTACCACGGTGCGGCGCGCGTCGCCTTCGAGCAGCACCGCGCCGCCTTCACGTTCGGCAAAATCGTTGGGGCCGATCTGCCCTCGGTTAATCAGGGTGAGCGCCAATCGGTCGGCGAAGATGGCGCGAAACTCTTCCATCAAATCCAGTGCAAGCGCTGCACGTCCGGGGCGGACGGTATGCAAAAAACCAAGCTGCGGATCAAGGCCGACAGCCTCCAGCGCCGAACGGCAGTCGTTCATCAGCATTGAGTAGAGAAACGAAAGCAACGCATTGAAGCGATCGCGTGGTGGTCGCCGGGTGCGGCCATCCATCGTGAACTTGTCGCGTGCATCGCGCTTGACCAATAACGGCAACGCAGCAAAATAATTTTTTGCCGCATCGCCCTCGATGCCGCGCACCACATCCAGATCGGATGCGTGCGGCAGATTGCGCAATGAGTTTGAAAGCATTTCTGCGGTGGCAGTCAGTGCGCGGCTGTCTTCCTCATCACCCGCCTCACGTGCGCCGCGCAGCAAGACTTGGCGCCCATTGCGCAACTTTCCGGCAATCGCACTATGAGCAATGCCCAGCGCAAATTTTTCATCCAGTGCCAGGCGATGCTGCGCCTGCCGCAGCAGGATATTGCCGGAAACCGGGCCTTCGAGGCGCGCCTTGAATCGACCCTGGTTATTCAGCAACACCAGGCTGATGCCGTCATCCGCGCAGCGGTGCATCAGCGCAGGCGAAAGCATGATATTACCCAGACACACCACGCTGCCCAGATGATGCAGCGGCACCTGCAATTTTTTCTCGCGCTCCACATCCACCCGCAACGTGTCGTTCTCCAGATGGAGATAGGAGTTCGGAGTCATGACGTAGAGAGTATTGAGAATCTGGCGCGCCATTTTTACGTGGCCTCCGGCTCAAACAAGGTTTCCAGCAGACTATGCTGCGCTGCATGTCCAGCGACAGCCTGCGGCTGGCAAATATCCTTCAGCGAACACTCCTTGCAGCGCGCGTCATTGACCGGGGGCGGCAGCTTGCCAGAATCCATCATGGCGCGGATGGCGTTTACGGTATCAATCACCTTGTCGCGCAAATCTTGCCTAATCGCCACCTCACGCCTGCGCCGTGAACCGTGGTGATAAATCGCGCCGTGCGTGATGGCTTTACCAGTCATCTCTTCTAGACACATCGCCTGCGCACCGAGTTGAAGATCATCGTGGATTTTTTCGCGCTTCTTGCCATGTTTGTATTCGACCGGATAGACGCGCCCGTCGGGATGAAACTCCACCACGTCGCATTTGCCGATCAGCCCCAGCCGCTCCGACCACACCGGCAACGCGCGCTCGGCACGCACCCCTTCGAAAGTTTCAAACCCCGGATCATCCACTCGCTCATGCGCCGCATTTCCGCGCATGGTGAAAACATTCTCATCAAATGCCTGCTCGACATGAATCAGCGCGCACTGGCGCGGGCAATAGCTCCAATGCTGGAGTGCGGAAAGCATGATGGGATCGGCTGCTTCGTTCATGGCAGTGGTGCTATCATATGTCTGTTACTTTAAGCATTTATGGAGGGCATCATGACAGCAATTTTGGAAGAACTGGAAAACCAGGCTTTACAACTGTCGCCCAAAGAGCGTGGCGAGTTGATCCATCGTTTGATCATCAGCCTCGAAGGCGAGCCGGAAGAATCACCGGAAGCCATCGCCAAAGCATGGGATAACGAAATTGCGCGGCGCGTGGCGGACATGGAAGCAGGGCGCACAAAATGGATTCCCGCCGATGAAGTGATGGCGCAGCTCCGCGCAAAAATCCATGCCGTCAAAACCGGTTCAAGTCAGCCTTAGCGCCGAGGCGCAAGCCGATGCCGATGCAGCGGTCGATTGGTATATCGGCGAAGGCGCGCTCATCGCGGCGGAAGATTTCACCGATGAGCTTGGTCGAGCGCTCGACCTTCTCAACCAGTTCGCCGCATTGGGCGAAAGTGGTGCGCACAACACGCGGTCGCTGCCTCTCCATGGCTTCCCCTATTCCCTGATCTACAGGCTGCGAGACAATACTGTTCGCGTCATTGCCGTTGCCCATCACAGCCGCCGTCCGGGATATTGGGTTGGGAGACGCTGAAGTTCAGCATTTTCTGATCAAGGTAACACCTGGTGGCAACCCGGATTCATCTATCGCCACATCGTAATCGTCGAAGCTGCGTGGCACGGTTATACTCTCTTTCAGCTTAGGCTTAATGCGCTCAAACAGCTTGTGCGCGGGGGCGTTGCCTAATTCGCTATCGTGCTTGAACACATATAGCCCGCGCGTTGACATCTCTCCTCTGGCGGCGGAGCGGTCATGCTCGAACATATTGGCGAGCGATTGCCAAAGCAACTCAAGATCTTCTTCGCCGAAGCCAGTCTGGTTGGCAAGGTGCGCAGAGACGAAACCGTGAGCGACATAGAGGCCGTAAGGGATGGTGAACTTGCGTCCCATGGTGCGGTTGTCTCCATCCTGCTTTTCAGCCTCTGCTTTGGTTGCAACAGCCATGCGGGTGATGGTGTGCTCTTGAGCCACTACCGGGTCAACAGACCGCGCAAAAGTTAGTTGCACCGGGCCGCGTACTTGTCCGCAATTCACGCCAATGGACATCACTGCGCCAAAAGTACGCACGTCATAGAAGTTCTTACACATCCATTGCTGAGCTTCTTTAACAGCATCGCCTCCTTTGCGTTTCTTATCGTCACCCTTGAGCAGTTCAGGTTTGCCGATACCACTGTAAGCACGCTCGTTCTGGTCGTTAAGGATGGCTTTTTCTTTGACGTAAATCTCGAATCTCTTTTTCTCGCCATCCAAGGATTCGGTTATCTCAGTTTGATCTTTAGTTATGACTACGAAATTGCGTAACTTTCGCTTGAGGCAAACATCCGTTACCAGGCCGCGCCCGGTTTCGGCATCCGCGCGCGGCAGGTTTCCCGCATCCGGGTCGCCGTTGGGATTGCCATCTTTTACGTCAAACAGCAGAACGAAGTCGTAACGATTAGTCAGTGCCATGTTTATTCTCCTTGCGTCTTGTAGGTGGATGGGTGTTGTTTCTGGTGGTAGTAGCCAACATCAAAGCAGCCTTGTTCGTTCAGTGACAGGGTTTGCGGAAATGGAGTATCTGGACTTAATGCATCCATGATGCCCCCCACCAATTTCTCCAAGTTGGTCGCACGCCCCGGTTTGTCTCTACGGATTTTCGCCAGATGTTTGGTAGCAAGATTGATCAGCAATGGGTAAATCTTACCCGGCGTACCCGATGCTGCTCCCCAGAAAGTATTGCGTATGGTCGCCCGAATACCCGGATTAGCTTCTTCCTGTATGCGTTCTAGTACCGCAAATAGTCTACCCAGCCGATAGGCGGTATTCGTATTGCTTTCGTCTAATGACACCTTGAGTTCCTCCTTTCCAGAGTAACGGTTGATGCACGCTTTGATGATCGCAGCGCGCGGATAATTAACTTCCTGTTCGGCTCGAATGCGGCGGATGGCAGCCTGAAACAACGTGGCCGGATATGGTCGTCCAGTAAGAATCGCTTGCATGGTGTCTCCCGCCATATTAGGTGGTGTGTCATAACTACCATCGCTTTTCCTTCTGCTGATTGACTTCAAAATGGCAGACAGCGAAAGACTACGTGCATCAAACTCTGAATGGTCAATTTCGAGCCCATCAAAATGATTGCGGATGTTGATGGCCAGTTCGCCCACCGTTTTCACATGCCAGAAGCGTATTGCGATGCGCGCCGCATTCGGTGCAAGCCCAAGCACATAAAAGCGTGTGCCGTCGTCCTCGAAGTTGTTCGCTCCGGTTTTGGGGGCGGACAACCATGCGGCAATTTTTTGTGCTCCTTGACCGGGATCATCTTTGGCAGGTTCGCTGAAGAAGCCGGGAAATAGTTCTTCCATCGGATGACCCGGCGTCGCAGCCCAGAACACCGTCGAAGCGTCGCCTACCTGAATACGCTGTTTCGAGCCTTCTGCCAGCAAATGATTGAGTGCGGTGGTGTAGGCAAAGACTGTGCGCTTGCCTACCGGCGCATTGAAGCCTTGCTCTTTTCCATAAGAGTCATAGCCTGAATCTTTTTGAAATGACACAAGCATCGCACCAGTGCTTTTCGCCCCCCAAATCCTTTTGATTGGAGGGTGCGTTCGTTCGATGACATCCATTTCGCCAGAAACCAGGCACAAAGCCGTTTTGCCGGACGTGTCTGCATTTTCGCCAGACATAGCCGCCACTACCGTTTCGCGCTCGCATACAGGGCAGGCATCACCTTCCAGTCGGAACGTTAGGTTGGCTCCGCTTTCCAGAATCTCCGACCACAGGGGATGCTCGAACACCTTGAAGAAATCGCCGCGTTCGAGAAAAGCCAGCACTGCTCTGAGGCCAGCATCGTTGGATTGAGAGAATTGATTGCGTAGTGTTTGGATAAAGGCTGCGCGTTGTTCTACGAGACGCAAGAGAATACTCTCTCGTTTCTTATCGGTTTTGGCCTTGGCGAGTTTTTCTTCGAGTTTTTGGGGAGCAGCTTTACCGAAAATATATTCCGGGTTATCCCAGAGCAAGTTGGCCGCTACCCCAGAAGTGCCACCTACGGTTTGCGGCACGAGGAAGGACTTGGCAACTTTCTTCTTGCCTTCGCCTTCCCGTGTATCTTCCAGCCCGGCAAACTCACCGCCCGCTGTCAGCACCACAAGAAATGGTATGGCTTTGTGCTCGAAGCCGGGCGGTGCAAGGTCGCTGTTCGGCAGGCGGGTCTTGCGTTGATAATACTCGCTGAGTGCTTGCAGGATCATCCCCGTACCTCCTCGCTGTTCCAGTTCGGCACTAGCAATATGCCGTTTTCCAGCTTGGCACGGAAAAAGCGCGGCTGCGGGTCAGCGGCATTGCTGTAATCCATGTCGTGCAGCATCCAACCTAGATCGCGGGTTTCTTCGATAGGGTTGGCTTGTGGTTGTGTGGTGTCGATCAATCTGAAATCGCAGGCAAATTCGCGGCAGCCGAGATAGGGTTGATTGATGCATTGCCCCTTTTCGGCGCGTCGCTCGAACATATCCAGAAACTTGCCCGGTGTATTGTTTTCGCCTGCATTGGGCAGCAACTCGAAATGGGCATGGAGGCGATATGCCACATCACGCAAAAACAACCCGGCGCGCTGCTGACGTACACCTTCATCCTCGATGTAAATGCCAAGATTTCCAGAACCATTTTTCATTGCGGTTTTCGCATTGTCTGTAGAAACAACCTTGGCAACCTCGTTGCGCCGAATAGATACCCAGCGTATCGGTTTCAATACTTCGATCTTGCTGATGTGCCAGCGGATGGCCGGTTTCCACAAGATAGATTCGAACACCGCACGGGCTGAGGATGGCGTTATCAGGTCGTAGCTCACACGCTCGACTTTCATTTCCGGGCGGGTGAAGCAGGCGAAATCGCCACTGACTTCCAGACAATAAGTTTTCATTTTCTCCCCTTGCTTAAACGACGCCGTGCGCCGGATCAAAAACGACATCTTTGCTCATTAACAGTCCTAACTGCGGATGGTAGAGCGTATCCGAACTCTGCACATGGACTCCCGGATATATTTCTCGAATGTCACGACTACCCAATAACTTTTTGCATTCATGGTCGCGAATGTTGACAGTGTAACGCTGTAACTTGCGCAACAGGCCACGGCGTTGATGCGGTTCCATGTTCTGATTGGATTCCAGTGCCGCAATCAAATTGGGGCTTTCGCCGTAACGCACGATGATGGCGGTCTGGCCTTCTTCATCGATCAAGCGGAACTTGCTGGCGGCAGTACGGAAATTGAACTCGGCCTGTCGTGCTCCGGCACGGTTGTGCATATCGAGCAAGCCGATGATGCCGGCTTTGTCCAAACTGTTGAGGCTCGCGTAATACGCTCGAAAATATACCTCGAAGCGCTCACGGGTGAGCGGGTCGCCGACGGTCAAGCGCATGACTTCCTGACCGGCTTGCTGCGCCTTGCGCAGCAAGCCGGGCGCAGCAGGTTTAGGTGGTACAAAGACCACGACCTTTCCCAATTCCGGCAACATTCCTTCGCGATTACAGCGTCCGGCAGCTTGCGCCACTGCGTCCAGTCCTGCCAGTGCGCGATAGACTACAGGGAAATCCATATCCACCCCGGCTTCGACCAGTTGCGTGCTTACAACGCGTGTCGGGATGCCGTCCTTCAATCTTTGCTTGATCGCTGCGATAACGTGCGAACGATGTTGTCCGCACATCAAGGCCGACAGGTGGATGGTATCCTTGGGCATCAGGCGATGTAATTCGCGGCAGTCGTTACGCGAGTTAACGATGCACAGTACGGATTCATGTTGCTGCAATTGTTCTGCGATAGCTTCCCAAGTTTGCGGTTTATCGAAGTCTTCCGGTAATTTTGTATCGACTCGCTTGAGATCAACATACAGTATGTCGGGGTCGTCCATCAGTTCGCGCACATTACTCAGTCCAAGGAATTTTGGGCGCGGCGTGAATGCTGGTTGGGTTGCTGTGGATAGTACAAAGCTGACGCCGTAATTGTTCGACAAGTCAGTCATCGCATGGAGTATTGGAGCTAGAAAATCTGGCGGCAGTAACTGTGCTTCGTCGAGTATTACCACGCTATTCACAATGTTGTGCAACTTGCGGCAGCGGCTGGTGCGGGCGGCAAACAGCGATTCAAAAAACTGCACATTGGTGGTGACGATGATGGGCGCATCCCAGTTTTCCGTTGCCAAGCGACTGCGGCTGGTTTCCTGTTCGGGGTCGAGATTGCTGTGATGCTCGATTACATTCTCTTTTCCGAAGACGGTGCGAAAAGTATCAGCGGTCTGCTCCAGGATACTGGTGTAGGGTATGACGTAAATCACACGCTGTTTGTTGTCACCCTGCTTGTTGTGATGGATAGCATGATCCAGCGCGAAAGCCATGCTGGATAGCGTCTTTCCGCCGCCCGTTGGTACAGTGAGCGAGAACAGGCCAAAAGGTAGCGATGCTTTCTCTCTGCACTGGCGTAACACCTTGGAGCGGATGCGATTAACGGGGGTGTCGTCCGCGTTGGCAGCTTTAGCGGCCATGTATTGATTGAACACCGGATACAAGTTTTCCAGCGATGGATAGTCAGCCCGTAATACGGTCTTGCGACTATCCATGAAAGATTCTGTATCAAGGAAGTCAGCATCCACAAGAGAAGAGAACAGGATTCTGATCCAAAGCGCCCATGAGCCTTTATCTGGGTGAGGCGGAAGTGATGTCGGGCTTGGCTGATCGAGAAGGTATGGTGGTGGGGAGGCTAGCAATGCTTCTTGCAAATAACCTTTCCTCTTGCCTTCCTCAATCCGGTTGAATAGCGAAGATTGCCCTTCTTCTGCGCTATTCCAGTCGGGGAGGCCAGCATGATGTCCTGCAATCAGATAGGCCAGAATGCGTCCATGCAATCCCAGTTTTTCCATTGCATGAATAGCTCCAGCAGTAGAGTGATCCACTCGACCCGGTGCGCCTTCGATATGCGCTTCTGCATCGTAGCCGCTGACCTTTTTGATGTAATGCTGAAATGCTTCGCGATATTTTCCGAGATCGTGCCAAAGCCCGGCTAAACTTGCCCAATCACTGGAATTAAAATCAGCGGCAAAGTCGGCAGCCAATACAGCAACGCCTCGCAAATGTTCATCCAGCAGATGTTCATGCCAATCACCACGTTCGTCTTGACGGACATGCGCAAGAAATTGTGTTTCGGGTTTGTCATTCATATAGGCCATGCTAACACCCTCACTGACTCAAAATGTGAGCCTGCCATTGCTATTTATCTGTAGTGCCCCAGCGCATTTTGCAGATGTTCCGCTACGGCATTTCGCAGGATTTCTGGTGAGATGACCTCAACATCAGCTCCATGTTTGAGAATGTCCATCACCAGTTCGCGCGGGTCGGAGTAAGGGATGTGCAGTTCATAGCTGCCATCAGCAAGCACCCGGCTTTGTTGTTGTGGGTGCCAGTGTTCATCCGCCACCCAGCGCGCCCGCTCCGGGGTGAAGCGCAGCACGGCAGTGTGTTTGGGTTCGCCCGCGAAGATGCCGTAGGAACTCGCGTAATGTGCATCGAGTTGTTTTTCCGGCACGTCGCGGCAACGCTGTGGCAATGCCTTGGCAACGGTGATGCGTTCGACGGCGAAGCTGCGCAGGGCTTTGCGGGTATGGCAGTAAGCGTCCAAATACCAGTTGTCGCGGTAGTGGATGAGCCGCTGCGGGGAGATTTCGCGTGAACTGGTTTCGTCGTTGCCGCGACCGTGGTAGCTGATACGTAGGCTGTTTCTTTGCAGCAGTGCGCTCGCTACGGTTTGGAAACATTCCAGCGCGACATTGCGTCCGGTCATGCGCAGAATGCGCACTCGTTTGGAGATTTCCTCGCTGCCCAGATGTCTGGCCGCGAGAATATTTTCAATGCGTTCTTTGACGGGTTTGAGTTGGGTGTCGAGCAGGCCAGGTTGAACATGTGCGAGCAGTTGCTGGGTGGTGAGTAGCGCATAGAGTTCGGTTTCGCTGAACCAGAGTCCGGGAAGCTCGAAGGTTTGTCCGTCGGTCAGTGCATAGTGGTAACCGTTGCGTGTTCGGTCATATTCAAGCGGCGCGTTGAAATACAGACGCATCTCTTGAATGATGCGGTTGACCGTGGCGCGCGAGCATTCGAGTTCATCTTGCAATATCTGACAGGATACGGGATGGCGGCGTGAGGAAACTGCCTGATGCAGTTTATAGATACGTTGTAAACGATCCACGTTTCGACATCCTTTCAGCGCAAGGGTATTGAAAGTGTCTAGTGTAGCGCACGCTGGATTACTCTTGGTTCTTCGGCAGAAAAAAATCAGCAAGGAAGCTTCAAGAATGTGCATCGCTAAGGCTGCAGCCTCATGCAGGCAACAAAAGGGGTCCTGGCAAATCGTGCAACTGATCCAACTGTTACAGCTCCATGCCTTTACTCTGCACGGTACCGCTCTCACTTTTGCCGATTGCCTTCTTTGAAGCGATAGTTGATGCGTGGTGCACGCAGTGCCCGACACATAACGGATCTGCTTCGAATCAATTGGTACCACCTATCCGCTTCAACTTAGCAATACCACTTCTGAAGCATCTTCCCTGGAAATCTTTTTAAATCACCACTTCAATGTGATAGCGAAAAAACTGACTCGCTGATCTCGTTCTTCTCCCGCCGAAAAAACGCATTTTTTGTCTGCTAATTTGGTTGCACGTCCATGAGAAATTTATCAAGGGCGGATTCGTAAACCAACCAAAGGAGCTTTGCAATGAACCAGACTTATCTGACAACTGATGGGCTTTCCGAACGTATACATTATGACCCGAGAACAATTCGCGAGCGTCTTAAGGACAGCGTACTGATCGAAGGTGTGCATTACATCCGTCCATTCGGAGGGCGCAAGATTCTCTATATATGGGAAGCAATTGAGCGTGATATGAAATTGAAAGGCAGCTCACTTTCTATTCCTATGGCTAATGGCGAGGTGTGCTATGGCTAGTATTCGAACCCGCAAAGACAATGGATGCTTGTTCATCGATTTTAGATTCAACGGAAAACGTTGCAGGGAACAAACCGCCCTTATCGACACTGCAGCTAATCGGAAGAAGGTACAAAAGCTGGTCGAGCGCATGGAATCTGAAATCGCCGCAGGCACTTTTGACTACCAACGCTTTTTTCCGGGAAGCAAAAATGCGGAAAAACTCGACGTAACAGCTGCATCCCTTGAAACACCTACTCAGGTCGCCCAGGCAGTTGCAGGGGCCTTGGGTCAGAGCCAGTCCGGTATTGCTGGCACACCGTTATTCCGTGATTTTGTGGAAACGTGGTACTCAGAGAAGGAAGTTGAATGGCGGCGTTCCCACAAGAGGGTGATCCGTGCCGATCTGGATGGACGCATCATTCCACGGTGGGGAGATTGGGAGGTCGGACGAATCACCAAGACAGACATACTTACTTACCGTGCTGAGCTCGCCAAAGACCAGGCGCGGGGTAAGAAAACCTTGCTGTCAAATCGCCGCATCAACAAACTTGTTAATCTGTTGAGGCAGGTCATTACTGAAGCATCCGACCGCTATGATTTTCGCACACCGTTTCTGAATATCAAACAACTTAAAGTGAAGCGTGTTGATGTCGACCCGTTCAGTCTGGATGAGGTCAAGAAAATCATCGACACCATCCGCCCTGATTTCAAGAGCTATTACACCGTGCGTTTCTTCACTGGCATGCGCACTGGTGAGATAAATGGTCTGAAGTGGAAGTATGTCGACTTCGAACGCCGTCTGATTTTGATACGTGAAACGATTGTTATGGGCGAAGATGAGTATACAAAAACGGATAGTTCACAACGTGAAATCCAGATGTCTCAGATCGTGTATGACGCGCTAAAGGCTCAGGAGAAGATCACGCTGGGTAAATGTGACTACGTATTCTGCACGCGCAATGGGCATGTGCTGGATTTCAAAAACGTTACTAACCGCGTTTGGTATCCGATTTTGCGGCATTTAGGGCTAACAAAGCGTAGCCCTTACCAGACTCGTCATACCGCAGCGACATTGTGGCTTGCTTCTGGGGAAAGCCCTCAGTGGATCGCAAGGCAATTGGGTCACTCAACTACAGAGATGCTGTTTCGCGTGTACTCACGATTCGTTCCCAACCTGACCCGGCAGGACGGCAGCGCGTTCGAGCGGTTGCTGTTGCAAAGTGGAGCGGCCAAGCCGCAGCAGGTTGAATCCGTTACCGATGGGGTGTGACATGAATGACTTTAATGGCTCCAATGATTTTGACGACAGGAAGCTGCTGGAAACATTGCAGGAGCAGATGGGGGAGGAGTTTGCCCCGGTAAGCCTGGGCTTGTTGCCAAGGATGTTTCGCCTGATCCTGATCGACCATGAGAAGGAGGGTGAGCGGCAAACCCGTTGCACTGCAACCATCTTCCATGAAAAGGCGGCATTGAGGGTAAGCTGGACAACGGGTACTCCAGACCCCAGATTGAAGCCGGGTGAGCTGGTTTCACCTCGCTGGTTTGGAGCCTCCTCGTACGAGAACGGCGCCATCAGGATCAGACGCCTGGTGCTGCTGGAGCGTCCGGATACCTGGGAGAACCTGTTCCATACCGTGCCGCATGGCTGGGTGAAAGACCGGGAGCTCATCGAGCGTGCGGCAAAGCTGGTGGAAGCATTGCCATGCCACTACCGCCATCTCATCAATGCCATATTCTGGGATGGAGGGCGATTCAAAAGGTTCTGCACCTTGCACTCTGCGATGCACGGGCATCATTCCGAGAATAATGGCAGCCTGCACCATGCGGTGGAGGTAGCCGAAATGATGCGGGGAGGTTGCAAGACGATGGAGAAGGCGAGTATGGCCTTGTGCATTTTGGTGGGATTGCTACACGATGCCGGTAAGGCAGATGAATACTGCCTGTCTCCCAATGGCCAGTGGGTGCCGACCGACCGTGGCAAGCTCATGTGGCACAAGGTTACGGTGATCGACTGGGTTGCTGAAGCCAATGCAAGATGGAATCTCAATCTTCCCGAGAAGAGCTACATGGCGCTGTTGCATTGCCTGATCTCCTCAACCAATGCGCCGGAGTGGCTGGGTATAAGAAGGCCTGCGACGCCGGAGGCAGCACTTCTCTCGGGAATGGAAAAACCATCCGGCATGGAAGAGCTGATTCGGCGCACGGCACCCGGAGGCGCGGGACGGGTAGAGTTCCACGCGCATCTGAACGGACACCCGTATCAGATCGGCCCCAATCTACTCGGTTGAGGGGCCAGGGGAAGCGATGCGACATCCGGCAGCAGGCCCGGAAACAACAACGCCCCTGAATCGGGGCGCTGTTGTTGTGCATGGGGCAGGACGTTACTTCTTGCTGCCGTTCACAGCGGCTTTAAGTGTAGCACCCGCTTTGAACGCCGGAACCTTGGCTGCTTTGATTTTCAATTCTGCGCCGGTCTGTGGGTTGCGACCAGTGCGTGCCGCACGCTTGCGCACTTCGAAAGTGCCGAAGCCAACCAGAGCAACGCTGTCGCCTTTTTTCAGTGTGGCAGAGATGATTTCAATCAGCGCGCCGATATTACGGTCTGCGTCTGCTTTGCTGCTGCCGGTCTTGTCTGCCAGTGCATCGATCAGTTCTTTGCGGTTCATGCGTTGTGTCTCCTATTGATCCGGCCAGTTGAAGTTTGAAGTTTTCATGCGGCATATTTCACGCGAGAATCCTGAAAGTATTTTTTGACACGCTCCGGTGATTTCTCCAATGTCAGCATGTGCTCGGTTGTTGCGGCTTTCAGCTTGGCCTT
>JBGSKJ010000113.1:0-4558 GCA_041741275.1 Gallionella sp. | reverse complement strand
TTCTTTGATGCACTGGGGTTGGTTTCGTTGCTGGATACACAGCAACGCTTCCAGCATGTTTAATGAACCGCCGTATGCGGAACCGCACGTACGGTGGTGTGAGAGGGCGACGGGGGTAACTCCGTCCCCTACTCGATTGGGAACCCCATAAAAAATGGATTTATACAAGAATCACACAACAGTACCGAACAGCGCGCCGACAACATAAGTCAGTGCCATTGCAAGCGCGCCCCAAAAGGTTACGCGCAGGGCGCCAACGACAACACCCGCACCGCCGGCGCGGGCTGCCAGTGCACCGAGTATCGCCAGGAACGCGAGCGATGTACCCACGATGAATGCAGCGAGTGTGTTCGCGGGAGCCAGGAACACCACCAGCAGCGGCAGTCCGGCCCCGACCGAGAACGTTCCCGCCGATGCAAGGGCGGCTTGTATCGGACGAGCGCGCTGTATCTCGGAAATGCCGAGTTCATCACGCGCATGGGCGCCGAGCGCATCGTGTGCCATCAACTGGTCGGCGACCTGTCGCGCGAGAGCGTGATCCAGCCCTCTGGATACGTATATTCCCGCCAACTCCGCCCGTTCAGTCTGGTCGTCGGTATCCAATTCCTTTTGCTCGCGCGCCAGATCCGCCGCTTCGGTATCCGACTGGGAACTTACCGAGACGTATTCACCGGCGGCCATGGACATGGCGCCCGCAACGAGTCCTGCGATTCCTGCGATGACCACTTCCTTGCCGCCGGCGCCGGCGGCAGCGACACCCAGGATCAGGCTCGCGGTCGACACGATGCCGTCGTTGGCTCCCAGCACAGCCGCCCGCAGCCAGCCGATCCGTTCAGAGCGATGATGTTCTGTGTGGCGCATAGTCGGCTATCTCCCTTGATGCACAAGTTATCTCAGGCGCGGGTGGCCCATCGCGCCGCCGTGAGTTCTAACCCGCAAGCTTGCGCTTCAGCACTTCATTCAACTGCGCCGGGTTGGCCTTGCCCTTGCTGGCTTTCATCGCCAGGCCGACGAAGAACCCGAACACTTTATCCTTGCCGCTGCGATATTCGGCCACTTGCGCCGGATTGGCGGCAATGATCTCGTCCACGATCTTCTCGATCGCGCCGCTGTCGGAGACCTGCTTCAGTCCTTTGGCTTCAATAATGGTATCGGCGTTACCGCCCTCTGACCACATGATGCGGAACACTTCCTTCGCACCGGAGTTGGAAATGGTGCCATCGGTGATGCGCTTCAGCATGCCGCCGAGTTGCTGCGGCGTGATCGGGCATTGCGTCATTTCCAGATCGTCGCGGTTCAACTGGGCACTTACTTCGCCAATCAGCCAGTTGGCGCACAACTTGGCATTGGATGAGCCAACAACTGTGATGCAAGCATCGAAATAGTCAGCTATCTCGCGTGAGGCTGTCAGGCTGATGACATCGTATGCGGTCAGTCCTGATTCAGAGTATTCCAGCTTATATCGAAATTGTTTTTGTTGTGGCAGCTCAGGCAACGTTGCGCGCACCTGTTCCAGCATCGCGGGAGTGATGTCCAGCGGCAACAGGTCGGGGTCGGGGAAATAGCGGTAGTCGTGCGCATCTTCCTTGCTGCGCATCGCGCGCGTCTCACCGGTATCCGGGTTGAACAATATGGTGGCCTGGTGGATCTTGCCGCCGTTCTCCAGCGTGTCGATCTGCCATTGCACCTCGTAGTCGATGGCCTGTTGCATGAACTTGAACGAGTTCAGGTTCTTGATCTCGCGACGCGTGCCCAGCGGCTCTCCGGGTCGGCGCACCGACACGTTGACGTCGCAGCGGAACGAGCCTTCCTGCATGTTGCCGTCGCAAATGCCGATCCAGCGCACCAGCGAGTGCAGGGTCTTGGCATAGGCCACCGCCTCGGCGGCGGAACTCATGTCCGGCTCGGAAACGATCTCCAGCAGTGGCGTTCCGGCGCGGTTCAGATCCACGCCGGTAACACCCTGGGATTCGCCGTGTACCGACTTGCCCGCGTCTTCTTCCAGATGGGCGCGGGTGATGCGCACCACTTTTTCGTAGGGCTTGGCATTTCCTGACAGAGGCTCAACCTGTATCGTCAGCGAGCCTTGCCCCACTACCGGCAGATCGAACTGGCTGATCTGGTAGCCCTTGGGCAGATCCGGATAGAAATAATTCTTGCGCGCAAACACCGAGCGTGGCGCGATGTGCGCGCCGACCGCGAGGCCGAACTTGATCGCGCGCTCCACCGCGCCCTTGTTCAGCACCGGCAGCACGCCGGGCAGTGCGATGCTCACCGCGTCGGCCTGTGTGTTTGGCTCGGCACCATAGGTGGTGGATGCGCCAGAAAAGATCTTGCTGTTGGTCGAGAGCTGGGTATGCACTTCCAGCCCGATGACGATTTCCCATTCGGGTGCCCGCACATTAGTTTGATGTGGCATGTTCATGTCCTTACAGCCCGATGTTTTGCGGGGTGCGAGCGTGATGATCGGTCGCCAGCTGGTATTGGTGCGCGACGTTCAGCATCTGCACCTCGGCGAAATAGTTGCCGATGATCTGCAGCCCGACCGGGCGGCCGTTGCCGCCGAAGCCGCAGGGAATCGACATGCCGGGCAGGCCGGCCAGGTTCACCGCTATGGTGTAGATGTCCGAAAGATACATCTGCACCGGGTCGTCGCCCTTTTCGCCGAGGTTGAACGCGGTGCTCGGGCTGGTCGGCCCCATGATCACGTCGCATTGCCTGAACGCATCGGCAAAATCCTGCGCGATCAGGCGACGGATCTTCTGTGCCTGCAGATAATAGGCATCGTAGTAGCCGTGCGACAGCACATAAGTGCCGATCATGATGCGCCGTTTCACTTCCGCGCCGAAGCCTTGCGCGCGGCTCTTTTCGTACATGTCGGCAAGGTCGGTATATTCCGGCGCACGGTAACCGTAGCGCACGCCGTCGAAACGCGACAGGTTGCTGGAGGCTTCCGCGGGGGCCAGCACGTAATAGACCGGTACCGCCAATTTTGAATTCGGCAGGCTGATGTCGACGATGGTTGCGCCGAGCTTTTTGTATTCCGCGATCGCTTCGTTCACGCGGTTCGCCACATCCTGCGCCAGACCTTCGGCAAAGAATTCCTTCGGCAAACCGATGCGCAGACCGGCCAATGGTTTGTTCAGGTCACGCGTGTAGTCTTCCTTGTCGCGCTGCAGGCTGGTGGAATCGCGCTCGTCGAAGCCGGTCATCACGTTCAGCAGCAGCGCCAGATCCTCCGCGCTGCGCGCCATCGGCCCGGCCTGATCCAGGCTGGAGGCAAAGGCGATCATGCCGTAACGCGACACTGTGCCGTAGGTCGGCTTGATGCCGGAGATGCCGCACAGCGCGGCCGGCTGGCGGATCGAGCCGCCGGTATCGGTGCCGGTCGCCGCCAGACACAGATCCGCCGCCACCGCCGCAGCCGAGCCGCCCGAAGACCCGCCCGGCGTCAGCTTGCGCCCGTCCACCTTCCAAGGGTTGACCGCATTGCCGTAGCACGAGGTCTCGTTGCTGGAACCCATGGCGAATTCGTCCATGTTCAGTTTGCCCAGCATCACCGCCCCGGCGCCGAACAGCTTGTCGGTCACCGTCGATTCATACTCCGGCTTGAACCCTTTCAGGATGTTCGACCCGGCCTGCGACGCGACACCCCTGGTGCAGAACAGATCCTTGATGCCGAGCGGAATCCCGCAGAGGCCGGGGGCCTCTTCGCTTCTTGTCAGGCGCTCATCGGCGGCGCGTGCCTGACGCAGCGCGATGTCCGGCGTCTTGTGGACGAAGGCACCCAGGCCGTCGCCCGCATCCATGGCCGTCAGGCAGGCCATCGTCAGGTCGACGGCGTTCAGGTCCCCTGCCCGCAGCGCATCCCGCGCCGCCGCGATGGTCAGTTCGTTCGGATTGGTCATTCCACCACCTTCGGCACCGCAAAGAAGCCTTCCCGCGCATCCGGCGCGTTGGCAAGGATCTGCGCCTGGATGTTCCCGTCGGTCACCACATCCGGCCGTCGCTTCAGCCGCATCGGCGTGACGCTCGTCATCGGTGCGATGCCTGACACGTCCACTTCGTTCAACTGCTCCATGAAGGTCAGGATGCCCGAAAGCTCTCCTGCCAGCGCGGGCAGATCGGCTTCTTCAACCCGGATGCGGGCCAGTTTTGCCACCTTGCGGGCCGTGTCGATGTCGATGGACATGGGGAGAAAACCCTTCCGAAAACGATTGGCCCCGTTTACCGATGCGCCGTCCCCGCTGCAAGCGCGTTGGCCCCCGGTCCTTCGGACTTGCCGGCACCGGCCTTATCGTGATTCTGGCAGCACGCAGACCGAAGGAGCATCGCAGCGTGCCACAGCCCCCAGCGCGGATCGCCGCCGTCGATCTTGCACGCACCGCCGCACTTGCCGGCATGGCGCTCTTTCACCTCGTCTACGATCTGCAGCTGTTCGGCCATCTTCCTCCCGGCACGGTGGCCATGCCCGGCCCCTGGGCGATCCTTGCCCGGCTGGTCGCAGGGTCCTTCTTGGCCCTTGCCGGGGTCAGCCTGGTTCTCGCCCATGGCAAGG
>JBGSKJ010000112.1:0-20183 GCA_041741275.1 Gallionella sp. | reverse complement strand
AAGAACCCAAATACGAACGAGTGCAGTCAAGCGCCCCAAGGCTGGGCCAGTTTGAGGTACAGCTAACCAAGTGGCTGGAAGACGAAGCCAAACTAGCCAGACCACGCCGCCGTACCGCCCACCGACTATTTGAGGGCTTGCGCTGTTTATCCAGCTCAGGCGAGACAGTCATATTGATGACCAGCTAAAGACACGATCATTTCCCCTGTAGTATCTGCATTCCCTTGAGCAGGTTCAAGGCTTGGGTAAGCTGGTAGTCATTTTTTGAGCCAAACTCGGCGGGAGCGGATTTTACGGTTTCCCCGCTCTTGTCATTGGGAGCAGACAGCGTACTCTTGCCGGCATTGCCTGGCTTGCTGTCCGAGGGTTTGTCATTGATCAGGTGTTTTTCCAAGTCAGCCTCGCGCAAATGGAACGCACCCTCCGAAGCAGATGGATCTTCCACCAGAATATCGGGCTCGATGCCCTTGGCTTGTATGGAACGCCCACCCGGTGTGTAGTATCGAGCCGTGGTAAGTTTGATCGCAGTATTGTTGCCTAGAGGAAGTATGGTTTGCACCGATCCCTTGCCGAAAGTCTGTGTGCCCATGATCACCGCTCGTTTGTGATCCTGCAACGCGCCGGCCACGATCTCTGAAGCCGAAGCCGAGCCGCCATTCACCAACACCACCATCGGGACACTCCTGATGGAAACCGGTATCTTCCCGATGTAATCCTCCTTGCCGTTGCCGCGCAGATAATTCTCCGGGCTGGCGGTCAGGCGCATCTTGGCATCCTCGGTGCGCCCTTCGGTATAAACAACAAGGGCATCTTTGGCCAGGAAGGCGGCCGATACACCTACCGCTCCGGTGAGCAGACCACCCGGGTCATTGCGCAGATCAAGCACTAAACCCTTCAAGGCACCCTGATTCTGCTTGAACAGTCCTTCCAGTGCGGTGGCCAGATTTTCCCCGGTCATTTCCTGAAACTGGGTGATACGAACGAAGCCGTAGCCGGGTTCGATCAGTTTGGACTTTACGCTCTGCACCTTGATGATCGCGCGGGTCAAAGTGAAGGTCAGCAATTTTGGCGTGTCCTTGCGTGTGATGGTCAGCGTGATCTTGCTGCCCGGTTTGCCGCGCATGCGCTTGACTGCGTTCTCGAGCGTCATGCCCTTGACCAGCGTGTCATCCAGCTTGATGATCAGGTCGCCGCTCTTGATGCCGGCATGGTAGGCGGGCGTGTCCTCTATCGGAGAAACGACTTTCACCAAGCCGTCTTCCATGCCGACTTCGATACCAAGACCGCCGAATTCGCCGTGGGTGCCGACTTGCAGTTCCTTGAAGGCATCCGCATCAAGATAAGCGGAATGCGGATCCAGGCCATTCAACATGCCGTTGATCGCTTCGGTGATCAGTTTTTTGTCGGTGACCGGTTCGACATAATCACTCTTGATACGGCCGAACACCTCGGAGAATGCGCGCAATTCCTCGATAGGTAGTGGCGTTGCAAGGGTTTCCTTGTCGGCGATCGCGGCAAAATGAAAACTGACGGCCATGCCCGCGACCAACCCCAAACCGATCAAACCAGCTTTTTCCAAAAGACGCATAAATTCCTCAATGTTGTTTTACTGCAAGCCACTGTAACGGGTCGAGCGGTTTGCTTTTGTGGCGCAGTTCGAAGTATAAACCGGAAATCTCGTTGCCGCCGCTGTTGCCGACAACCGCTATGGTATCACCGCCGCGCAGTATGTCGCCGACCTGTTTGTGCAGTGATTCGTTGTTGCCATACAGGCTCATATAGCCCTTGCCGTGATCGACGATAAGCAGATTGCCGAAGCCGCGCAGCCAGTCGGCAAACACCACTTGTCCGGCAGCGATGGCTTTGACAGCCTGCCCGTCGGAAGTTCTGACAAACAAGCCCTTCCACAACACCGTGCTATCCGGCCGCGGAGTTCCGAAGCGATTGGTGATCTCTCCCCTGACCGGCAGTGTCAATTTGCCCTTGAGCTGATCAAACGGACTGCCGTCAAAGCGATTATCCGGCAGCCGGTCATTGCGGAATATCGAATTGGATCGGGGTTGGGCGAGCATGGCCGTGATTTTCTCGACCAGTTGCGCGAGCCGGCTTTCGTCACGCTGCAGTCGACTTATTTCACGGTGCTGCTGGCGAAGTTGTTTCGATACTTTGCGCAACACCTGTTGCCGGGCGCGCTGTTGTTTTCCCAATGAGTCTTTTTGCACGGATTGTTCCGCGCGTAATTCGGCCAGTTCCGATCGTTGCGCGCGTGCCGCCGTGCCGACCGTATTCAGCTCGGCGAAATCGGCGCGCAAGCTGGCGAGCCAGGTTGCGCGGCTGCGCGCGATGTACCGGTAATACTGCAATTCGCGCGCGACCCGGTTCGGATCCTGGTTGTCCAGCACCAGCTTGAGGTATTCCTGCTTGCCGCCGAGGTACTGCTGGCGCAGCAAATTGCCGAGCAGAGCATGTTGTCCTGCCATGGCGCCGCTTAATATCTGCTGCTGCGTTTGCAGTTTGCCGAGTTTGCTGTCCGCCGTTCGCAGTTTTGCGGTGAGTTCGACAAGTTTGCGATTGATGTTGCTGATTGCCCGTTCCGATTCACGCAATGCGTCGACAGCTTCGGATTTTGTCTCGCTGGTCTTGTCCATTTCGCGCTGCATGGTGGCGATGCGTTTGCGCAGGTTTTCCAGCTCCTCCTGCTGCGAGGCGTGAGCGCCGTTTGCCAGTAGACAGAGACACAAAAAGGTGTAACGAATATCCCTGAGTAGAGTGACTAGCCACGGATGAACACGGATTAACACAGATAAGTACCGGGTCGGCTGAAGTTCAAAATCCACAATAAAACAAGTAGTGCGGAAACAGGTGGCTCATTGATAATCCGTGAACATCCGTGTTCATCCGTGGCTAAAAACTGTTTTGGGTGATCAATAAAAGTTGATAAGTGACTTGCCAGTCATTTCCGCCGGTTGGGGTAAGCCCATCATGGCCAGCAGGCTGGGGGCAAGATCACGCAACGCGCCGCCATCTACCAGCCTGGCCTTGCGCCCGATGTACAGAAAAGGCACCGGGTTCAGGGTATGCGCGGTGTGCGCCTGATGCGTGGCGTGATCGATCATTTGTTCGGCGTTGCCGTGATCGGCGGTGATGATCACTTCGCCGCCGATGGAATGCATCGCCTTGACCACGCGGCCGATGCAGACATCCAATGCCTCGACGGCTTTGGTGGCTGCTGCCATGTTGCCGCTGTGACCGACCATGTCGCCGTTGGCATAGTTGCAGATGATCGCTTGATATTGTTGGCTCAGGATCGCGGCTTCGAGCTTGTCCGTCACTTCGAATGCGCTCATTTCGGGCTTCAGGTCATAGGTGGCGACTTTGGGCGAGGGCACCAGAATGCGATCTTCACCGGGATAGGGCTGTTCCCTGCCGCCGCTGAAGAAGTAAGTGACGTGGGCATACTTCTCCGTTTCGGCGATGCGCAATTGTTTCAACCCAAGGCCGGAGATATATTCCCCAAAGCCGTTGTGTATCGGTTCCTGGGTATAAGCACAGGGCAGATCAAAATCGTCGCCATAACGGCTGAGTGTGACAAAGCAGGACAACTTCGGGCGGTATGCGCGCGGGAATCCGCCGAAAGACTCCTCAGTCAAGGCGCGCGTGATTTCGCGGGCACGGTCGGCGCGGAAGTTCATGAACACCACCGCATCGCCATCGCGCATGGTAACGGCAGCAGCGCCGACCGGGATGATGGCGGTGGGTTTGACGAACTCGTCGGATTCACCGCGTGCGTAGGCCAGTTCCAATCCGCTTAGTGCGTCCGGGGCGACGAATTCGGCGCGTCCCTGAGTGAGCAATTGGTAAGCCGGTTGCACACGTTCCCAGCGATTGTCCCTGTCCATCGCATAAAAGCGCCCGACGATGCCGGCGATACGGCCGACCCCCAATGCGGCGCATTTTTCCTGCAACAACTGCAGCGAATGTGCCGCGCTTTTGGGCGGGGTATCGCGCCCGTCCAGGAAAGCGTGCAGGTAGATCTTTTTCAGGCCGCTGTGTGCCGCCATCTCCAGCATCGCGAAAAGGTGGTTTTCGTGGCTGTGCACTCCACCCGGTGAAAGCAAGCCCATGATGTGCAACGCGCTGTCGTTTTGCCTGGCCTGGTTAACCGCCCTGGTCAATGCGGGATTGGTGTAGAAACTGCCGTCCTCGATCGCCACATCGACGCGGCTCAGATCCTGGTACACCACCCGCCCGGCGCCGATGTTGAGATGGCCGACTTCGGAGTTGCCCATTTGATGGGAGGGCAGGCCGACGAATTTTTCGGAAGCGTTGATCAGGGTATGGGGATAGTCGCGCCAAAGTTGGTCCCAGTTTGGTTTGCGTGCGGCCAGAATAGCGTTGAAATCGGCATCCTCGCGATAGCCGAAACCGTCCAGGATGAGCAGTAAAACAGGGGTGATGTTCATTGATGTAGAATATAAGAGGATGGTAATTTTACGAAGGGGCATTTTAGCCGAATTGTCCCGCCAATAACCATCCGCTTGGTCACCGTTTGTTGGTGCCTTTGCGGAATGGTTGGCGGTTTTATCAGTGCGTGGCGTGCGGGATATCGGGGATATGGATATGGTGACCAGATTGATAGACAGGGAAGAGGACATACAACAGGCCGCGCAGGCGATCAAGGCGATTGCGCATCCGCTGCGACTGAAGATTTTGTGTGTGCTGGGCGATCAGGAGATCAGTGTTCAGGACATCGTGGAACAAGTCGGCACGTCCCAGAGCAACATTTCGCAGCACCTGGCGATCTTGCGTGACAAGGGCGTGTTGGCGACACGTAAGGACGCGAACCGGGTGTACTACCGCATCGGTGATCTGCGTACCCTGAAACTGGTTGGAATGATGCGCGACGTATTCTGCGCTGTATAAAGTTTGCTATTGGACCGTAATATTAGTATATTCTAATATATTGAACTTTTGGCGGGGTGATTGCTGTGAAAAAAACCTGGATATTTTCCTTGTTGCTGGGGGTTGTTGCCGCACATGCGGCCGAGCAGCTTCCGGTTGCGCCTGCGCAGTACCGTGAAGTGGAGCAGACCTATAGTGTCGAGGGGTTGGTGGAAGCGACACGCCAGTCCACCGTGTCTGCGCAGATCAGCGGTCGCATCAAAGAGATCAATTTTGATGTCGGCAGCCGCGTCAACAAAGGCCAGGTGATCTTGCGCATCGACGAGCGCGAGACCGCGCAAGCCCTTGCCGGGAGCAATGCGCAAGTGCTGCAGGCGCAAGCCACGTTGCAGAACGCCAGGGCGAATTACGAGCGGTCCAGACAATTATTCGAACAGAAGTTCATCAGCCAATCAGCACTGGATAAGGCGCAATCCGAATACCAGGTGGCGAGGGCGCAGGCTGCGGCCAGCGAGGCCGGAGCGGGTCAGGCCGGTCTGGCGCATGCCTATAGTGTCGTTGTCGCACCCTACAGCGGGATAGTCGCCGCCCGTCTGGTGGAAGTGGGTGAGATGGTGACGCCGGGCAAACCGATGATGGTCGGCTTCGACCCGGAAGGGATGCGTGTGGTGGTCAGCGTGCCGCAGTACAAGCTGTCGGAGATCGGCTCACGCCCCAGGGTGATGGTGGAAGCGCCATCGCTGAATCGCTGGATCAAGGCTGATTCGACCACCGTTCAACCGCTGGCTGATGCGCGCACCCATAGCACGCAGGTGCGCGTGTATCTGCCCACCAATGAAGCGGGTGTCTATCCGGGCATGTTCGTGCGCGCGCACTTCGTGGTGGGTAAAGCCAACAAGCTGGTGATACCCGGCAGCGCGGTGTTGCATCGCAGCGAAGTGGTCGCGGTATATGTCGTCGACGATAAAGGCGCTGTGAAATTGCGTCAGGTACGGCTGGGAGAAAAGACCGCAGATGGCTCGGTGGAAGTGCTCGCCGGGCTGAATCCAGGGGAAAACGTGGCACTGGATCCGGTCAGGGCGGGGATGAAGCAGCGGACAGAGGACCGGGGACAGAAAATGTAGGGTGCGTTTCACGCACCATGGTGCGCATAGCGCACCCTACCAGGGATTGGAATAAACATGGGCATTTCAGGGCGTATCGCCAAATATTTTTTGCATTCGCAAATGACGCCATTGCTGGCGTTGGTTGCGGTATTGCTGGGCACGTTCGCGGTGCTGGTGACGCCGCGCGAGGAAGAACCGCAGATCAACGTGACCATGGCGAACGTGCTGATCGCTTATCCGGGTGCATCCGCCAGGGATGTGGCGCAGACCGTGGCGACACCCGCCGAGCAAGTGCTGTCACAGATCGCAGGAGTGGATCATGTCTACTCGGTATCGCAACCCGGCATGGCGATCATCAGCGTGCAGTTCAAGGTCGGTGAGGGACATGTGCCTTCGCTGGTCAAATTGTATGACGTGGTGAATTCGCATGCGGATTGGTTGCCATCCACATTGGCCGTTACCCAACCCATCATCAAGGCCAAAGGCATAGACGATGTTCCGGTGGTGGCGCTTACGTTATGGCGCGAGCAGGAGCTGGGCGGCAGTCTGGAATTAACTCACGTGGCTCACGCCATCGAAGCGGAGTTGAAGCGTGTCCCGGGCACGCGGGAAGTCGCCACACTCGGGGCGACGCAGCGCATGGTGCGGGTGCTGCTCGATCCCGAAAGCATGAATGCCTTTCAGCTTTCCATGCAGGATGTGCGCGCGTCATTGCAATCCGCCAATGTGTCGCTGAATGCCGGAAGCCTGGTGCGTGACAATCGTGAAGTGCTGGTGCAAACCGGCAGCTTTTTGAGCAATGCCGGCGAGGTGAGGCAGTTGGTGGTGGGCGTGTCGGATGGCAAGCCGGTGTTCCTGCGCGACATCGCTGATGTGCAGGATGGTGCGGATCAGCCGGACAGATATGTGTGGATGGGCACCGGCCAGGCGGCACAGGACAAACAGATCACGACACGCGGCGAGTTCACCGCGGTGACCCTGGCGATCACCAAGAAGCCGGGCGCGAATGCGGTGGACGTCGCCAGGCAATTGCTGTCACGGGTGGATGAACTCAAGGGTAGCGTGATCCCCGCTGATGTGCAGGTCACCATCACGCGCAATTATGGCGAGACTGCCAATGACAAGGCGTTGAAGCTGATCCAGAAGCTGTTGTTCGCCACCATTGCAGTGGTCGCGCTGGTGTGGTTCGCGATGGGAAGACGCGAGGCGCTGGTGGTGGGCATCGCGGTGCTGCTGACTCTGGCGGCGACCCTGTTCGCCTCGTGGGCGTACGGTTTCACGCTGAACCGTGTGTCACTGTTCGCGCTGATCTTCTCAATCGGGATCCTGGTGGATGACGCGATCGTGGTTGTGGAGAACATCCACCGCCGCCGCGCTCTTGCATCGCATCAGCCGCTGTCGGAGATCATTCCCGAAGCGGTGGACGAAGTGGGCAGTCCGACCATACTCGCCACCTTCACCGTGATCGCGGCATTGTTGCCGATGGCCTTCGTCAGCGGCTTGATGGGGCCCTACATGAGCCCGATCCCGATCAATGCCAGCATGGGCATGCTGATATCGCTGGCGGTGGCGTTCGTCATCACGCCGTGGTTGGTGCTGCGTTTTTCCGGCCATCATCATCAGGTTTTGCATGATGAAGGCGAAACCAGGGCTTATCGCTTCTTTCGTGACCGCCTCGGCCCGTTCCTGAACGGCGCACATGGCAAGCCGGCGCGGCGCAAGCTGTGGCTGGGGATCCTCGGCGGCCTGTTGCTGGCCGTATCGCTGGGGGTGGTGAAACTGGTGATCCTGAAAATGCTGCCGTTCGACAACAAATCGGAATTTCAGATCATGGTGGACATGCCGACCGGCACTGCCCTGGAACGAACCGGCGCGGCGCTGCATGACATCAGCGCTTATCTGGCGACGGTGCCGGAAGTCACCGACTATCAGGCCTATGCGGGCACGGCCTCGCCGATCAATTTCAATGGTCTGGTGCGCCAGTATTATCTGCGCAGCGCCGCCGAACAGGGCGACATTCAGGTCAACCTGCGCGACAAGCATCACCGCAGCCGCAGCAGTCACGAGATCGCCACATCCGTACTGGAGCCGATACAGAAGATCGCCGCGAGTTGGGGAGCGAAGATAAAGGTCGTCGAAGTGCCGCCCGGTCCGCCGGTGATGTCGCCCATAGTGGCCGAGATCTACGGGCCGGACTATGAAGGTGCGCGCAAAGTGGCCGGCAAGGTGCGCGAGCAATTCGGCAAGACAGCCGACATCGTGGCGATCGACGATACCGTGACGGAGGCCGCGCCCAAGATGCTGTTGCAGGTGTTGCAGAGCAAGGCCGCATTGCTCGGTGTCGCGCCGCGCGACATCGTCGATGTGATCGGCATGGCATTGTCCGGCCAGGATGTCGCCACATTGCATGACGAGAACGCGAAATATGCGCCGCCATTGCGTATCGGACTGGCTGCCGACCGGCGCGGTAACCTCGATGAGGTGCTAAAGCTCAAGGTGCGCGCGCGGGACGGGGTGCTGGTGCCGCTTTCCGAGGTGGTGCAAGCGGTTGCCATGCAACGCGATTACCCGATCTATCACAAGGACCTGCTGCCGGTGGTGTACGTGTTCGGCGACATGACCGGCAAGCTGGATAGCCCGTTGTACGGGATGTTCGGCATCAACGGAAAGGTCAGCGGTGCGGAGTTGGGGCAGGGCGGAAAACTGGAGAGTTATTTCTTCAGGCAGCCTGGCGATCCGTATGCCGGTTACGCGCTGAAATGGGACGGTGAATGGCAAGTGACTTTCGAGACCTTTCGCGACATGGGCATCGCCTACGCGGTGGGACTGATGCTGATCTACCTGCTGGTGGTGGCACAGTTCAAATCCTACCTCGTGCCGCTGATCATCATGTCGCCGATCCCGCTTACCCTCATCGGCGTGATGCCGGGACATGCCCTGTTGGGCAGCCAGTTCACCGCGACTTCGATGATAGGCATGATCGCGCTGGCGGGGATCATCGTGCGCAATTCCATCCTGCTGGTGGATTTCGTGAATCTGCAACTGCGTGACGGTATTGACCTGCAGCACGCCGTGATAAGCGCAGCGAGTGCCCGTGCCAAACCGATCATCCTGACCGGACTGGCGGCCATGCTCGGCGCGCTGTTCATCCTGGACGACCCGATCTTCAACGGGTTGGCGATCTCCCTGATTTTCGGCATCTTCGTCTCGACCCTGCTCACGCTGGTGGTGATCCCGGTGTTGTATTACGCCGCCATGTACAAAAAATTCCAGTAAAATCCGCCAACCTGAATCAAAGGAGTTTCAACATGAATGCAGAACGCATCGTACGTATCGTCGCGGGCAGTTTCATCCTGATCACACTGTCGCTGGGCGTGGAAGCCAGCCCGTTGTTTGTCAGCCCGCATTTCTTGTGGTTCACCGGCTTTGTGGGCTTGAATCTGTTCCAGAGCGGCTTTACCAACGTCTGCCCGTTGAACAGCATCCTCGCGAAATTCGGCATCAAGAGCACTGCGTGCTGAAAAACGCACTGCGGCCGGCAAGCTTGACCCACATCAGTTTGGCTTTGGTCGGACTGATGTGGGTTTTGCCATTTTTGAACTATCGACACGCCTATCCCCTGACCACGTTTTATCAGGAATGGTGGAGCGCGCTGATCGGCGTGCTGGCCCTCACACTGCTGGCTGGCCGCGACTTCTGGCGGCAACCGGAGATCCCGCGCATCGCACAATTGCCCGCCGCGCTGATGGGCGTGGTGTTGCTGCAATGGGGTTTGGGCAAGGTCGCCTATTTTGACCAGGCCTTGCTGTATGTCTTGTACCTTTTGTTCGCGGCGTTGCTGATGCTGCTCGGCGCCAGATTGCGCGAATGCCTGGGCATGGCGGAACTGGCGCAGGTGCTGGCGATCTTCCTGTTGACGGGGGCGGAGCTCAGCGCGTTGATCGGCGTGCTGCAACATTATCAATGGCATACTCCGCTGGACCCGGTGATTGCGATGAAAATTTCCTCCAGCGTGTACGGCAACATCGCGCAGCCCAATCATTTTGCCAATTACATCGCGCTGGGCATGATCTCGCTGGGCTTGTTGTTCCAGCAGAAAAAGCTGGGAGCTGGCTATGTCGCATTGTTGGCGATGCCGCTGTTATTCGTGATGACCCTGAGCGGCTCGCGCAGCTCCTGGCTGTACCTGTTGCTGATGGCCGGGTTGGCGTGGTGGTGGGCGCGGCGCGATACCGGGCAGCGGCCGCTGCTGCGCTATAGCCTGCTGCTGCTCGCCGGGTTTGGCATCATGCACCTGATCGTGCAGCTGCCGTTCGTTTCCGGCGCGGGCAGCAGCACCGATACGATACAGCGTTTGCTGGGTGATAACACAACAGCCGGTATGTTTGCCGACAATGCATCGGGCAGTGTTCGCCTGTTCCTGTGGCGCGAAGCGACCCTGATGTTCATGCAGTCACCGTGGCTGGGGGCGGGTTTCGGACAATTCGCCTGGCAGCATTTCCAGATGTTGCCGGGGTTGCACCCGAGCGGCATCGTGGGCTTGTACAACAACGCCCACAACCTGATCTTCCAGTTGGCATCCGAGGCGGGCATCGCCGGATTGCTGGCGCTGTTTTTGCCGCTGGGAATTTGGCTGTATGGTTTGCGCCGGGCTACGCTGGATGCCGCGCACTGGTGGGGCTATGCCGCATTGGGTGTGCTGGCCATCCACAGCCTGCTCGAATACCCGCTGTGGTACACCTATTTTGTGGCGGTTGCGGCGGTCCTGTTGGGGGCGCTCGATGAGACCCGTTACCGACTGAAATTGCGCAACGTGGGACGCATGTCGGTGGTTGCCATGTTGTTGCTGGGCTTGGTAGCGCTGATGCAATTGCTGGGCGGTTACCGGGAACTGGAGCAAGTGCAGGCGATCCGTTCGGCATCGAGTGTTGACGCCGCCGCATCCGGGGTACTCCGCGGCAAGTTGGTCGCCATACACGGCGGCTCCCTGTTGTCGCCTTATGCCGAAATGTTCATGAGCTCGATGCTCGAGGTGAACGACGATCATCTCAAGGAAAAGCTGGCGCTGAACACCCGTGTGCTGCATTTCGTGCCGATAGGCGGTGTGGCGTATCGCCAGGCATTGCTGCTGGCGCAGGCAGGCCAGTTGGATCAGGCCAAAATTGTGATCGTGCAGGCCATCTGGTCTTTCCCGGGTGAATTTGGCCCCGCGCATAAGCAGATGGTCGCACTGGCGGAGAAAGACCCCGCGCATTTTTCCGCTCTGCTAGAATTCGCGCTCCAAAAAGCCCAGGAGTACCACCGTGCAGTTCATCAGCAATAATTTTTTTCCGATCATCATCGCCTTGTTCAGCGGCACCATGCTGCTGTGGTCGGTTTTCGGCAATCGCATTCGCGGCATAAAAGAGGTGGATTCCATCGCCGCACTGCAACTTATCAATCACAAGCAGGCCCTGGTTCTGGATGTGCGCGAAGACGACGAATACAAGGCCGGCCATGTGTTGAATGCCACCCATATCCCGCTCGGCAAGCTGAAAGCACGAGCCGGCGAACTGGAAAGACACAAGGAACTGCCCATCGTGGTGATGTGCCGCAGCGGCAACCGTTCGGCCACGGCCTGTGTGATGCTGGGCAAACAGGGTTTCACCCAAGCGCACAACCTGGCGGGCGGCGTGATGGCCTGGCAAAAGGCAAATCTGCCGTTGGAGAAGTGATGGCAAAAGTGGTTATGTACAGCACCGCGGTGTGCCCGTATTGCATCCGGGCCGAGCAGTTGCTGCACAGCAAGGGGGTCTCTGACATCGAAAAGATCCGGGTCGATCTGCAGCCGGAATTGCGCGTCGCGATGATGGAAAAGACCGGGCGGCGCACCGTGCCGCAAATTTATATCAACGGTGAACATGTCGGCGGATACGACGATCTGGCAGCGCTCAATCACGCCGGCAAGCTGGACGCGCTACTGGCAAAATAATCAAAGAGGAAATGACTATGACTGATGCAACACAAGAAAACACACAACCGGCAATCAGCCTGGAGAAGATATATGTGAAGGATCTTTCGCTGGAGATCCCGCACGCGCCGAAGATTTTTTTGGAGCGTGACAATCCGCAAATCGATGTGCAACTGCATACCCAGGCCGGTTCGGTAGAGGAGGGCGTGTTCGAGGTGGTGGCGATGGCCACCGTGACCGCCAAACAGGGCGAAAAGGTGATGTTCCTGATCGAGGTCAAGCAGGCAGGAATTTTCAGGGTGCGCAATGTCCCGGCCGCGGAATTGGAGGCGGTTCTGGCGGTGATGTGCCCGAACATCCTGTTCCCTTATTTGCGCGAGGTGGTTTCAGACGTGGCAGTCCGCGCCGGTTTCGCTCCGGTGCTGCTGAACCCGATCAACTTCGATGCGCTCTATCAACAACAGAAGCGGCAGACACACGCCGCATCAACCGCGACGTCACACTGATGGGACTGTCCCCGCGCCTGCCGGCTCTGTTCCTGCTGCTTTGCGGCGCAAGCGCGGTCGGGGCGGTGGATTACGTGTCGGTCAACGAGAGCAGCGCGATACTCTACGATGCGCCCTCGGTCAAGGCGAAGAAGCTGTTCGTGGTGAATCGTTATATGCCCCTGGAGCAAGTCGTCACACTGGAAAAGTGGGTCAAGGTGCGCGACCGTTCCGGCGCGCTGTACTGGATCGAAAAGCGCGTGCTGAGCAGTAACCGCTATGTGTTCGCTCTGGCACCCCTGGTGGATGTGCGTGCGGGGCCGGATTTTGCTGCGGCACGGGTATTCCAGGTGCGCCAGCAAATCGCATTGGAGCTGATCGAATCGACCGGCACGGGCTGGATCAAGGTACGCCATCTGGACGGGAATGCCGGCTATGTGCGCAGCACCGAGGTGTGGGGCGATTGACCGCACAGTTTCAACGTAGGGGCGCGATTCTGCGTAGGGGTGGCAGCTTGGCTGCCGGGTACCCCACGGCGTACTCCTTGCGGGTGCATCGCGCCCTTGTTATGAGATGTCAATGGATTTGGGCGCGATGAATCGCGCCCCTACGATATGAACATTACTATCATCGGCGCGGGCGCCTGGGGAACGGCACTTGCCATCAGCCTCACAAACAACCATCGCGTCACGCTGTGGGCGCGCGATGCTGTGCAAATCGAAGCCATGCGTGCCACTCGGCGCAACCGGCGTTATCTCCCCGACATTCCGCTGCCTGCCGCTCTTGAGCTGAGCCATGATCTTCCCGCCGTGCTGGCGAGCGCCGAGCTGGCGGTCATTGCCGTGCCCACTGCTGCGCTGCGTTCGATCCTGCAGCAGCTTGCACCGGCGCAACTCAGCCACTTCGACAAGCCTGCCCTGAGCTCAGCCGAAGGGCTCGGGACAGGTTTTGGTGTGTTGTGGGTTTGCAAGGGATTCGAGGCGGGAACATCGCTGTTGCCCCACCAGGTCGCTGCCGAGGTGCTGCCCGAAAAATTCCGGCGCGGGGTATTGTCCGGACCCAGTTTTGCCCAGGAAGTGGCGCGCGGCTTGCCCACCGCATTGACACTCGCTTCCGGCGATGAGGATTTTGCGCGCAGCACGGCACAGGCACTGCACCACACGCGCTTGCGCATCTATGCCAGTAATGATGTGGTCGGGGTGGAAGTCGGCGGTGCGGTGAAGAACGTGATGGCGATCGCTTCCGGCATTTGCGACGGCATGGGGCTGGGGCATAACGCCCGCGCCGCCTTGCTGACCCGCGGCCTGGCCGAGATCACCCGGCTCGGACTGAAGCTCGGCGGGCGGACTGAAACGCTCGGCGGCTTGTCGGGATTGGGGGATATGATCCTGACCTGCACCGGCGACCTGTCACGCAACCGGCAGGTGGGTTTGTTGCTGGCGCAGCAACACGACCTGCCGGAGATTTTGCGCCGGCTCGGGCATGTTGCCGAGGGCGTCTATACCGTGCGCGAAGTGCATCAGCTTGCGCAGAAACTGGGCGTTGCGATGCCGATCTGTGAAGCCGTCTATCGCATCCTGTATGAGCACAAGCCCGCCGCAGAGATGGTCACCGAACTGTTGAATCGCGCACCGAATCTGGAGTTCAACGGCGGCTGAACCCCGGCATCACCTTCTGAGAAACACCAGATCCCAAACTCCGTGCCCAAGTTTTAATCCGCGCTGCTCGAATTTGGTGAGCGGGCGATAATCGGGGCGCGGCGAATAATCCTCAGCCGTGTTTTCCAGCAACGGTTCCCCGCTCAATACTGCCAGCACCTGCTCGGCGTAATCCTGCCAGTCTGTAGCGACATGAATGTAACCGCCGGATTTGAGTTTCTGTACCAGTAGTGTGATGAATGGTGCCTGGATCAGTCGGCGCTTGTTGTGACGAGTCTTGTGCCACGGGTCGGGAAAGAAGATGTGCGCCCCGTCCAATATCTGCGCGCTTATCATGTCACGCAGCACTTCCACCGCGTCGTGCTGGATGATACGGATGTTGTTGATCTGGTGTAAATCGATCAGCTTAAGCAGATTGCCCACCCCGGGGGTGTGTACCTCGAGTGCCAGATAATCATTTTCCGGATGGGCGAGCGCGATGGTGGCGGTGCTGTCGCCCATGCCAAAACCGATCTCCAGTATCTTCGGTGCCGCGCGCCCGAACGCTTGCGCAAGATCAAGCGGCTGCGGACTGTAGGGAATGCCGAAGCGCGGCAGCAGCGTGTCGACGGCGCGCTGTTGCGCGGGCGAGACGCGGCCCTGGCGCAGCACGTAGCTGCGGATGTGGCGTTTAGAAAGATCGGTCTTGTTGGTCATGGTATTCATAGGCGAAGCTGCCCGCAGATTGTAGGGGCACGGCGCGCCGTGCCCCTACCTAAGAACGCGTCGAGCTGATGATGCCTGCCGTCGGCGAGCTCGGGCTGGCACTATAAAGTTTCTTCGGCATGCGTCCGGCGAGGTAAGCCGAGCGTCCGGCTTCCACCGCCTGCTTCATCGCTGATGCCATCAGCACCGGCTGCTGCGCGCCGGCGATCGCGGTGTTCATCAGCACGCCGGCGCAGCCCAACTCCATCGCGATCGCGGCATCCGAAGCGGTGCCGACACCTGCATCCACGATCACCGGGACTTGCACGCGCTCCATGATGAGTTGCAGGTTCCACGGGTTGAGGATGCCCATGCCTGAGCCGATCAGCGAGGCCAGCGGCATGATCGCCACACAGCCGATATCCTCCAGTTGTTTGGCGACGATCGGATCGTCCGAGGTGTACACCATCACCTGGAAACCTTCCGCCACCAGCGTCTTTGCCGCGGCGATGGTTTCGATCACGTTGGGATACAGCGATTGCGGGTCGCCCAGCACTTCCAGCTTGACCAGGTTGTGGCCATCAAGCAACTCGCGCGCCAGGCGCAGGGTGCGCACCGCATCCTCGGCACTGTAGCAACCCGCGGTGTTGGGCAGCAGCGTGTATTTCGACGGCGGCAGGATCTCCAGCAGGCTCGGCTCGTTGGGGTTCTGCCCGATGTTGCTGCGGCGGATAGCGATGGTGATGATCTCCGCGCCGCTGGCATCGACCGCGGCTTTGGTCTCGTTAAAATCCTTGTATTTGCCGGTGCCGACCAGCAGTCGGGAGGTATAGCTTTTGCCTGCAATAATCAGTTTGTCGTTCATCCCACTGTCCTGTCGTAGTCGTAGGGTGCGTCCCACGCACCATTATCTTTGGTGCGTAGGACGCACCCTACATGAATATTGTTGTTTAAAAATAGAATTAACCGCCGCCCACCGCCACGACCACTTCCAGCTTGTCACCATTCGCGAGTTGTTGTGTCGCAAACATACTGCGCGGCACGATCTCGCCGTTGCGCTCCAAGGCTATGCGTTTGCCGGTCAGGCCCATGTCCTCGAAGAGCTCGGTAACGCTGGTCGGGTCGGGAAGTTGGCGCGTTGCGCCGTTGATGTTGACGGTAATCACTTTCAAAAAATCGCTCAGTTACGGTAAAATGCGATGCTATCACGCGGGTGTAGTTCAATGGTAGAACGGCAGCTTCCCAAGCTGCATACGAGGGTTCGATCCCCTTCACCCGCTCCACGAACCTGACGCTGCGGTTGCGATTTCCCATGCAGTATCCGTACGCTACGGTTTGATGCGGTACAGGCGCTTCTCCAGCGTCTTGCCTTTCACCGTATCGAAGCGATCATCCATCGCGATTCCCAGTTTGCTCAACCGGTCATCCGGATGCGGGTGGGTCTTGAACAGTAGCGCGACGTTGCCGTCATCCTTCGCGAAATGGCCGATCTGTTGCAGTATGCCGGGCAGGCCGAACGCGTCATAGCCCGCGCGTGTGGCGAGCACCACGGCGATGCGGTCGGCTTCGAATTCGGCCTCCTTGTCCAGCGAGCGCGACACGATCTCAGCACCGCTGCCTATCAGTCCCTGTACCTTGTCGTTGCCGCCCACGTTTTTGGCAACCAGCTGGCTGCCAAGGTCCAGCAGTTTGCTTTGCTGCAATATCTTCAGGTGATGCTGGCGGATCACGTGGCCGACTTCATGCGCCAGCACACCGGCCAGTTCGGCTTCGCTTTGCAACAGCCGGTACAGGCCGCGCGTGACGAAGATGTAGCCACCGGGCGCGGCGAATGCGTTCACGTCGTTCGATTCGATCACGCCGAAATGCCAGGGCAAATCGGGCCGCTCACTCTGCTCGGCTACCCAGCGTCCGACGTTGTTGACGTACTTCTGCAGCTTGGCATCCTTGACCAGCGCTGCCGCGCCGAGCAAATTGCCCGCGATCTGCCGCCCGATGGCGATCTCGTCTTCAACCGGGATGGATGGTCTGCCCGTCACCTTTTCCTGTGCGCCCTGTTTGATCGTCTTGAGCAATTCCTGTTCGAATGGGTTTGCTCCCCATGCTGTGCCTGAGCACAGTACCAATGCCAGTATCCATGATGTCCGGTGTCTCATCGCGAGGCTCCTCATTTCGGTGCAGCCAGGTAATCGAACGGGCGCGCAGCGAGCTTGCCCTGAGCGGCGAACTTGGATGCTTCGAGTCTGCTGCTGGCGAAGGACTCGGCGCGCTTCACCCCTTCTTCATTGAATTGTGCCGCCTTGAGTTCTTCCTCGTTCAACCCGCGGATACCGGTGCTCGCCACCACCTTGCCGGTTCCGGCTCGTCCCGAGGTCAGCCCGAGCAGCCCGCTGGCGCCGCCGGAACTCTTGCGCGCATCGCCTTTGCGGATGCTCAACATGCGCACCCAGCCTTTGCCTTTGGCGCTGCTGATCTGCAGCCAGCCGCCGTCCTTCTTGAGGATGTTCACCTTGTCGCCGGTCGCCAGTGTCGCCACCTTCTTCGCGTCGCGGAACGGCTCCGCCCTGATGTCATCGCCTTTTAGTGCTGTGCCGCTCTCGGCGGCATGCAATGCGCCGCTCAGCAGCAATGCCGCCAACGTCAAACCGTATCTCGTCATCTTCATTTTGTTTCCCTCTCCTGTCTATCCCATTCCAGCATAGCCTCGGCGAACATCACGCGCCATCCTGCGGCTGCCCCCGCGCCACCGGCGATCGGTCCGCGATGGATAAAGTGGCTGGCGGCATTATCCGGTTGGGCAAGATGGCGCCGCAATTCCGCCGGCAAGGCGGCCAGCACTGTGTCGCTGTCCCGCCTGATCGCGGCCTGCGCATCGGCATCCTGCGCAGCGGCGACCCACGAGATCGCCAGCGTATTCTCGAACAGGCTCCACAACCCCTTCTGCTCGCCGGTCAGCACCTCCACGCTCTTGCTGGCCTGCCCGACTCTTTCCAGTCCGTGGCGGATCTTTTCCAGCACAGCGGGACGTATCACATTGCGCTTGCTGTCGAAGCGGATCAGCAACAGCGTGGCATGCAATTCGCCGCTGCGCTTGCTGGCAACACGCACCATGTTCTGCTGCAGCGCATTGCCGGTCGCCATCGCATACAAACGCGCCAGCGTGAAGAACGCCAGCCCCACCGTCACCGGGCCGGTGAGGTTGATGTAGGTGTTGGTGAGGTTGATGCTGGCGTAGGTGATGACGATCAGGATCAATTGCGACAGGCCGAATACGCGATCGATCTTGTCGCGTCCGGCATTGCGGTAAAAACCCCACGCCGTCAGCCACACGATGGTCAGCGTGATCAGCAGATACCACACCCGCCCCTCGGGGAAGCGCAGCGCATCACCGTGCTTGAAGTTGTCGATCGCCGTGGCGAGGATCTCCACGCCGGGGAACATGCGGTTCATCGGCGTCGCCTTGATGTCGAACAGGCTGGGCGCGGTCGAGCCGATGATCACGATCTTGTCCCTGAATTCACCGGGGGGACGCTTGCTGACCTTGCTGCCCATATCGGCGTAAACGTCGCTGAAGCTGACGTAATGGTAGGTGAACGGCTGGCCGCGCCAGTTGAGCAACACCTGTTGTGCGTCCGGTTCGCTCCAGCCCAATTCGCGTGCGATCCGCGTCGGCAAGGTAGGCAGTTTCCAGCCGTAATCCTCGCGGTAGACGTTGTAGCGTCGTGCCACGCCGTCGCTGTCCGGATAGATGTTGTGCAGGCCGAGGCGGCCTCCGTCGAGCGCGGACTGAAAGTGCGGCAGCACCATCGCCACGGTCGCATCGGCATCAGCTTGCCTACCCGGCAATGCTGTGACCCCCGGGATCATGGCCGGTTTGACCCGGCTCAGGCTGTCGCTGGAGGGATCGAGCCGCAGCATCGGGAAATAGGTGTTGCCGGTGGCCGCGATGGCCGCATCGAAATAGGCATCGCTGTCCGGGTTGTACACGTCCGCATCGCTGAACAGGATGTCGAACACCACCGCCTTGGGCTGCTGCTTTTCCAGCTTCTCGAGGAATTCGCCAAGCACCTGGCGCGGCCAGGGCCAGCGCCCGTACTCCTGGGCCATAGCCGCGAGGCTGGCTTCATTGATGTCGACAATCACGATGCCGGGATCGGGCTTTGGCACCAGGATGCGGTAACGCACCATCGCGTCGAACGCCGTCTGGCGCATCTCGCCGGTCGCGTGCAGCACCGTGGCATCGAGCACCGCGAACACACTGAACAGTCCGGCGAGATAGAGATAGAAGCTGTACTTCAACAGTTGCGCGAGCCGCTCGGCGAGATGCGCGCGCGTCTTGAGCAGTTGGCCGGTGAAGATTTTCCAATGCATGGGAGGATACCGGTGGTTCAGAACGTCATTCTATAGCCAGCGGACAGTCGGGTGCAGCGGAATGCAGGGTAAAGCGGCTCATTTCAGTGCAACGTCCGGTACGCTGGCATGTTGATCGTGCATCACGATGCGCGAGACGAACCAGACCGCCAGCAGATTGGCGGCGATGGCGATGTATCCCACCGCTTCATAATCGACGATCTGCCCAGCGTTGTTTTGCGTGATGACGAATCCCGCCAGCGTGGTGGCCAGACCCATGGCGAAGGCCTGCACGGTGGCATTGAGCGACATGAAAGTGCCGCGAAGTTTTGGTTGGGCGGCAGAAGTGATGATGGCCATTGCCGGGATCATGCGCCCCGAGACAAAGACGAAGAATGCCGTGGTGCAGATCAGCCACAGCCATAGCGGCGCCGCGCCGATATTTGTCACCACGAACAACGGCAGCAGGGCGGCGATGGCGACCAGTCGGTAGACCCTGACCTTGCCGCGCAGGTCTGCGCCATGGCCGATCAGCCGGGCGGTGATCAGCGTTGCCGCGCCGCCGAACAGATAGATGTATGGGATGTCGCGCAGCGAGATGCCGACGTTGCCCACCGCGTAGATGGTGATATAGGGGATCACCGTGAAGCCGGAAAATATGATCAGTGCGGAAAACAACAGGGCGCGCAGGTGGTTGGGGTCGCGCAGCACGGCGAAAATCTCCACGAAAGGATGGGCGCGTTTCTGGGCACTGATGTGATGATGCAGTTCCGGCAGCACGCGCATGCCGATCAGGATGAACAGCACGGCCAACATCGCGATCAGGATGAACGGCGCGCGCCATTGGAAATGGTTGGCCAGCCACAGCGACAGCGGCACACCGGCAACCGTGGAAAGAGAAAATGCCGTCGATATGATGCCACCCGCCTTGGCGCGCCGTGCAAACGGGATCACATCGCCGACTATGGTTTGCACCATCGCGCCCATCACGCCGCCGAACGCGCCCGCCAGGCCGCGCGCGACCAGCAGCGTGGCATAGCCGGGAGCC
>JBGSKJ010000111.1:0-14080 GCA_041741275.1 Gallionella sp. | reverse complement strand
AGCATGAAGGCCGAAGTGGTTGCATGGGAGCAAGACCGAAACAACAGCTTGAAAAAGATTAACTGGCAATTTACAACTTCGGATGCGCGGACCAAGCTGACGCGTCTTTATCCGAAATTATAATTGTTACATGGTACTAGGCAACCCGTGGCATCACTACCCGTACCATTACCCAACACATTGTTGGTACTATTGATACCCCGGTGCGAAGTCGTATTGGCGCCAGGGCCGGCCGGAGGGTTATCCCATGAGTTCAGGAATGCGGTGTTTTGTGTGGTTTGCTGGCTGATCAGGCCCATACCCGAACCCGGCATGTTGATGACCGAATCGATCGCGGTCTGGCCATCGTGGCAGGACAAGCAGGTCAGCGAAGCGTATCCCGGGGTGCTGGTCACCGCCTGCGTCAGTGATGTAGTGCCGAGTTCGTCGTAGGTCTGGTAGTTGGTGGCCTTGATGGTGCGGTTCCACAACGGCGCCGCTATGGTCTGGTTGGCACCGTGCGGGGTATGGCAGTAGACACAAACTTCGCCATAGTTGTTGCGGTAGGGATTATGAAAGCTAACAATACCAGGCCCAATTGTCGAGTGGCTCAGATTGTGGCGGGTATTGGCAATGCTGCCAATGTTGGTGAAACTGGTAACAGGATCTGCCCAAGTTAACTGGGTGAGTGCAGCACAGGCGGCTGTTGCCATCAGGAACTTGCCGGTACGGCATGAAATGCTATCTGAAAGAATATTCACGCTTCCGCCCTGTATGAAACATAATGATAATGGAGAATTTCAGTCGACAACCGTCTTTCTAAAACAGTTACGGCCCCGATTCAGCCTGCTATTAAACCAGCAATAAATATGCCTATTACCAAGCCATTGCTTTGTCGATATATATATCGCTCGGTATACCATTTTCCCCTAATAGGAAACGATCACGTGTCAGGCTCCCAATCTCAGGATTATGCAATGGAGCGATGTTGATAGCTTAAAACCCGGCTGTGAACAGCGCTGAAGCAAAAAGGGCCGTCCAGTGGACGGCCCTTTTGCTTAACACTGCAAATTTCCCGATCGTTTCCCGATCGGAACTGATTACTTCACGTGGCAGGTCAGGCAGGTCGAACTGCCGGTATTTTGCACCCGCAAGAATGTCCTGTTGAATACAGAGCCAACACCGGCGGACGGTACGCCATGCGGATCATGGCAGGAGGCGCATTCGACCTTGCCGTCGTAGGTGCGAATCTCGGCCTTTTCCATTCTGCTGTTGCCGTTCACATCGAAATAATTGGATGTGCCTTTCACGCCGGCAGGGGTATTGAAGTCAACGGAATTCGCCATCGGAAAGGTGATTCCGATCGGGTGGTCATTCCTCAAATCCGTACCCAGCATGAGCAGGCGCATATCATTGCCTTCTGCTATTCCCAATGTTGCAGCCAAACCCTCAGGAGAGTGGCAGACCATACAGCCGAGATTATCGCTGCCCGTGCCATTGCCCAGCACATTATTGGTGCTGTTGATACCACGGTGCTGCGTCGTATCCAAAGCGCCCGGAGGGAGGTTATTCCATGTGTTCAGGAAAGCGGTGTTTTGGGTGGTTGCCTGGCTGATCAGACCCATCCCCGAACCCGGCATGTTGATGATCGAATCGATCGCAGTCTGGCCATCATGACAGGACAAACAGGTCAGCGATGCGGGCCCCGGGGTAGAGGTTACCGCCTGTGTCAGAGTGGTCGTGCCAAGTTCGTCGTAGGTCTGGTAGTTGGTGACCTTGATGGTGCGGTTCCACAGTGGCGCCGCTATCGTCTGGTTGGCCCCGTGCGGGGTGTGGCAATAAACACAGACTTCTTGATAGTTGTTACGGGCGGCATTATGTTGAGACACGGAACCCGCTCCCAGTGTCGAATGACTCAGGTTGTGGCGTGTGTTCGCAATGCTACCCATATTGCTGAAATTGGTAGGGAACGGCGCAGCCCAAGCGAACTGGGTAAGCGCGGAGCAGGCGACCATTGCTATCAAGTACTGGCCGGAACGGGACGAGATGCAAGTCTTACTCAAGTTCAGGAAAATGTTCACAAGCTTCACCCTTTATGAATATTAAAAATATATTTAAACATGATCTTACAACCAAGCCGCCAACCGCTGTAGCTACGGCTCCTGCATGCCATTTCGCATATTGACAAGCACGTAACGTGCCAACCGATAACCGATTGATTTAACAACAAAGTACCGTACTCAACCCATACCCGTTTTCCCCAACAATGGGGAAATACCGCACACACACTTCCCAGTATCGGGATTTTTCACATACTTGAAGAATATTGCTCAAAACACCAAGAAAAATCGGAGCATATGGTTCGGAGGCTCATTTTTTAGTCTTCAGCAGCATCTGCTGTCCTTCGCTATCACTCAGGCGCCGGATGACTTCCACCTTGTTGAACATCTGATCCACCACATAGACGCGCCCGGTCTCATCCACGGCGATGCCGTTCAACATGCCATATCGCCCCGGATTGCTTTCCTTGCCTCCCTGGCCGACGGCCAGCAACAACTGGCCGCTCGGATTGAATATCTGGAAATTGTTGAAACTGGCATCGCTGACGTAAATATTCCCATCGTCGTCGACGGCGATGCCCCGCGGGCGGGCAAAATTGCCAAATTCCTTGCCCGCTTTGCCAAAGCTGCGCAGGAATTTGCCGTCTCTGTCAAACGCCTGTACCCGGAAGTTGCCTGCATCCAGCACATAAAGCGTGCCATCTGCACCAACCGCACCCTGCACCGGAACGTTGAACTGGCCTTCGGCACTGCCGCGACTGCCGATCACCTGCAGCTTTTTGCCCGCCTTGTCATAAACGACCACGCGGTGCTGCTCGCTTTCGTTGTAGGCGCGATCGATCACGTAGATGCGCTCGCCATCCCGGCTCACCGCCACTCCGGTCGGCCGCTCCAGATCCGCCGGGTCGCCCACCACACGCTGGAACAGCCCGAGACTGTCATACACAAATACCTTGCGCCAACTGGCATCAACGACATAGACATTCATCTCTGCATCCAGCGCAAGTCCCGACGGCTTGAGCAGGTTGCCGGGCTCGCGTATACCGAAGCGGAAAACTTTGCGGAAGGGTACATTGAACACGACGATGGTATGCGAACCAGTGTCGGCAACGTAAATATATCCTTTCCTGGCCACGATGGCGGCCGGCTTGTCGAATACCGGCTTGCTGGACACGGCCGGCACGCCGGTCAACTGCTCGCGCAAGCTGGCCTCTTCGGACACCAGTGCGATGTCCGCAGGCGAACGCAGCATGGCTTCATAGGCGAAGCGGGGCTGGTCGGGCGGCTGGGGCCAATTCAAAGGACCATCGTAGGGCTTTCTCTCTTCGGTGGTGGAGCAGGCCGCCAGCAGCGCAACGAAAGCCGGCAATATCAAACGGGAGGTGTGGCGCATATGAAAAATTCACCTATGGCAAGATGATCGGGTAATACAATCAATTCCAGACAACAACGTTGCCGAAGCGGAATTATAGCGACTTCTGGCATAAATCGCGTGAGGGTCGCACGTGGGGAATTGCCTGCTCACCATCGATCAGCGCACTTCTAACCCGGGAAACTGGCCAGCGTCAGCAGCAACAGCAGAATCAGCCAGAACACCACTGAACGCCACACCAGCCCTATGGTGCTTTGCATGAAATCGGCATCGGCATCATCGCCGATGCCCAACTCCGGCCTATCCAGCGGCAAGCCGCCCTGCGGTATCGGCATGCCGAGACGCATACCCAACGCACCGGCACCGCTGGCCAGCAGTATCCCGGCTTCTTGCTCGGGCCAGCTTGAAGCCTGGGTGCGCCAACAATAAACCGTATCTTCAAAGTTGCCGACGATGGCGAAAGTCATCGCGGTCAGGCGGACCGGCAACCAATCCAGGTAGTAAAACGCCCGTCGTGCGAAACCGCCAAATTCATCCTTGCCCCAAACTCCGCCCATCAATCCATCCGGTCCGGCTTCATGCTCGTCAGCCCAATGCCTGCGCAAGAACTGCCCAAGACGATACAGCAACGCGCCGGCCGCCCCGCCCAAACCGACTGCGCTGAACAACACGAACCACACGATCACGCCGAACACGTTGCGGAGCGATGCGATCAGGGCCTGCTCTATCGCGACGCGCGCAACTTCTTCGGCATTCAATTCGTGCGAGGGGATACGCCGCCAAACGGACAACAGCCTGCGCGCCTCATCCAGCCGGCCGTCGCGCAACGCCTGATGGATGCCGGTGAAGTAATGGCTGAACTGGCGAAAGCCCATGGTGAGATACAGCACCAGCACGTTGAATGCCCAGGCAAAGATCGGATGTGCCCGGCAAAGCAACTGGTACAACACCACCGCACCTGCCAGCAGCGGCAACACGGCCAGCAACCAGCCGATCTTGCCGTGTTTCTGCTGACCCGCATTGAAATGATGCTGAAAAAATCTGACGTAATTGAGCAGCCAGCCAAACAGGTATTTGCGCGAGGAAAGGGGATGGAGTTGCTCCAGCAGCAGCGCGGTGATCAGGGCGAACAGGCTCATGTCATCAGGAAAACATCAACGATACACATGAGGCGAAAGATAGCACACAACGACCGGGTTGCGCAGATGCAACAGGGATGGGATGGGTGGAGCGCAGCGATACCCATCCTGCGAAATGCGTCTAGACGATCATCCCGGCTGCGACGGTGTTGTTGGTCGCTTCATCGATCACGATAAAGCTGCCGCTGGCGCGATCGCGCTGGTAAGGATCGAACACCAGCGGGGACTGCACTTTCATCGCCACGCGCGCGATGTCGTTCATATTCAGCGAGGCTGTTTCGTGCTGTGCCAGCGTGTTCACATCCACGCGATAATCCAGGCGGGCGAACACGCACTTCACCATGCGTGTGGTGTGCTTGACGATGTACTTGCGATTCATGCCGAGCGGGGATTCGGACAACCAGCACAGCATCGCCTCGAATTCCTTCGCGACGATCGGCATCGTGTCCGATTTTACAAACATATCGCCGCGCGAGATATCGATCTCGTCTTCCAGCGTGATGGCGATGGATTGCGGCGCATAGGCGCTTTGCAGGTTGCCATCGTAGGTGACGATCTCCTTGACGCGGCTGGTGCGGCCGCCGGGCAGCACGGTGATCTCATCGCCCACCGACACTTCACCCGCCTCTATGCGCCCCATATACCCCCGGAAATCGTGATATTCCTCGGTCTGCGGACGGCATACCCATTGCACCGGATAACGGAAATCGGTGGTATTCACGTCGTAATCGATGGTGATGTTCTCCAGCAGATCCATCAGCGTCGTGCCCTGATACCAGCCCAGGTTATCGCCGCGCTCCACCAGCATATCGCCCACCAACGCCGAAAGCGGGATGCAGGTGATGTTGTACAGGCCAAGCTGCGCGGCAAACTCCAGATACTCCCCGCATATCTCGTTGTATCTGGCCTCGGAGTAATCGACCATATCCATCTTGTTGACCGCCAGCACGATGTGCGGGATGCCGACCAGGCTGGCCAGATAAGTATGGCGGCGCGTTTGCGTCAGCACGCCTTTGCGCGCATCCACCAGTATCACCGCCAGATTGGCGGTACTGGCGGCGGTCACCATGTTGCGCGTGTACTGCTCATGGCCGGGCGTGTCGGCGATGATGAACTTGCGCTTTGGGGTGGCGAAATAACGGTACGCCACATCGATGGTGATGCCCTGCTCGCGCTCGGCCTGCAAGCCGTCGGTCAGCAGCGAAAAATCGACCGCGGCCATGCCGCGCTTTTCGCTGGTCCTGGAAATGGCGGAGAACTGGTCCTCGAAGATGGATTTCGAGTCATGCAGCAACCGGCCGATCAGCGTGCTCTTGCCGTCGTCCACGCTGCCCGCAGTGATGAAACGCAGTAGTTGTATGGCGTTGCCCATGATCAAAAGTATCCTTCCTTCTTGCGCAACTCCATCGACGCATCCGAAGTCTGATCGTCCATGCGTGTCGCGCCGCGTTCTGTAATGCGGGTGGTCGCTGTCTCTGCGATGATCTCTTGCACGGTGCGTGCGGTCGATTCCACCGGCGCAGTACAGGTCATGTCGCCCACGGTGCGGAAACGCACCGATAACACTTCCACTTTTTCTCCGGCCTTCTGTTGCACCAGGTGTGACACCGGGATGACCGAGTTGCCGCGACGGATCACTTCGCGCTGATGGGCGTAGTAGATGTTGGGGATATGCAGCTTTTCGCGGCCGATATATTGCCAGATGTCCATCTCGGTCCAGTTGCTGATCGGGAACACTCGGATGTTCTCGCCGCTGTGAACGCGCGTATTGTAGATGTCCCACAACTCCGGACGCTGGTTCTTCGGGTCCCACTGGCCGAACTCGTCGCGGAACGAAAAGATACGTTCCTTGGCGCGCGCCTTTTCCTCGTCTCGCCGCGCCCCACCCATGCAGGCATCAAAGCCGAACTCGGTAATGGTCTCCAGCAAGGTCACGGATTGATAAGGGTTACGCGGCAGGTCGGGATTCTTGATGACGATACTGCCGCGCTTGATGGAATCATCCAGCGAACGCACGATCAGCCGCTCGACCAGATCGGCAGCCAGTTTGTCGCGGGTAGCGATCACCTCGGGGAAGTTGTGCTCGGTGTCGATGTGTACCAGCGGGAACGGAAATTTTGCCGGACGAAACGCCTTCTCTGCCAGGCGCAGCATCACGATGGAATCCTTGCCGCCGGAAAACAGCAGTGCCGGGTTTTTGCATTCCGCCGCAACCTCACGCATGATGTGGATGGATTCACTTTCCAGCGCGTCCAGATGGGTGAAGCAGCGGGTGCTCATGTCAACCTTCTCGAACAATTTCATAATATATTCCGTTTCAATGAACCTGCCTCAGACCAGCTCCGCACTGCTCTCGGCATGAGTCTTCACCGAATCCCCAGATCCATGTGCGACCTGCGGAGAATGGACCACGTGAAGGCCGCACTCCTTGCTGTCGGGGTTTTGGCTCCGGCTAACGTCGTGAGCTTCGCTCCCGACATTACCCTGCGCCGAAACCCCGGACCCATGCGCTACTTGTGGAGCATGGATTACGTGAAGGCCACACTCTTTGCTCTTGGGGTCTTCCCACCACCATCTCCCGGCGCGGATGTCCTCGCCCGGCGAGATGGAGCGAGTGCAAGGTGCGCAACCCAGGCTGGGGTAAAACTGGTCATGCAGCTTGTTGTAGGGCACATCGTGTTGGCGGATATATGCCCACACGTCCCTGTTCGACCATTCCAGCAGCGGGTTGAACTTCTGCAGGCCGTTGTCCGTATCAAAGGAAGAGACCTCCAGCGTGCCGCGTGTGGCCGCCTGGTCGCGGCGCATGCCGGTGATCCACGCCATCTTGCCTGCCAACGCGCGGCGCAACGGCTCCACCTTGCGCACAAAGCAGCACCCCTTGCGATTCCCCACGCTGTCGTAGAAACCGTTGATGCCGTGCCGCGCGACATATTCCTCGACCAGCGCGCTATTCGGGAAATACACCTGCAGCGGAATCGCATAATGCTTGCGCACTTCCTGCATCAGGTCGTAAGTCTCCTGAGGCAATCGTCCGGTATCCAGACTGAACATCCGTATGTCCGGTTGATGCTTGGCGATTAGGTCGGTCAGCACCATATCTTCCGCGCCCAGACTGTTGGCGAAGCAAACCGGCGAAAAATCGCGCACCGCCTGTTGCAACACGGCCACCGCCTGATCGATTTTTTGTTGCATGTTTACCTCCTAAACCAGCAAGCCAGCAGCAGCTTCAGTCAAATCAAGCTGCGCATCCTGCTGCATCGCGAATGCCGCCACCTTCATCGTCCAGCTATCCACCGCCGCGCTGATGATCGCAAGTTCTTCGTTGCTGATCTCATCCGCTTTCGCCAAAGCAGTAATCGCCCGTGCAAGTTCGTCGGCGATCGCACCCGGTAGCAACTGCTGCAACTGGATGGCCAGTTTGTTCAAATCGTCCTGGCGAACACCACCCAATAATTGCGCCACACCCGAACCAAGCAAGCGCAGGATCGCTTCATTGCACTGCGCCGCTTCGTCATACTTGCGCTGGAACACCAGCGCATTGCGGTATTCACGCTCGTGCGCCGCCTCGAAAAAGTTCGCGCCGATCAACACCTGCGATGCGCCGGCGCATTCGCCTCCACCCAGTTGCAACACCCGAAAGTCTGCCGCACTGCCGAAATCCTGCATCACACTTTGCAATTCCCCGGCTTTCACATCAGCCAGGTCGGCCAGCAATTGCCTGAAGTAATCCGGCTGTTGCGCACGCGCCCATACGAAAAAGCTCGCTTCCCCGCTCTTCAGGTGCTCGGCCTGCACGCGTGCTATGGCCTCCTTGATGCGCACCACCGGCAGCGACGGGCCTTTCAAAGCCAGCTCGCCGCCGCCCATGCCGTTGCCGCCAAAGTACATCTGGTAATGCGGCACCAGCTTGCCGTGCATGCGCTTGCCTTCCCCGTAGATGCCGATATCGCCGGTTTCCGGCTGCGCGCAACCGTTATGGCAACCCGACACACGGATGCGCAGATCGGCCTTGCCGCCGGACAATTGCGGCGCGACCACGGTGCTGGCGGTGATACCCAGGCGGCAAGTCGAGGTACCCGGGCAGGCCACCACGTTGTCGCCGGTGACAGGCTCATGCAGGCCCAGCTCGGCCAGGCCGCTGCGCAGCAACGCCACTTTATTTTCCGGCACGTTGAGGATGATCAGGTTCTGGTCCTGCGTGGTATGCACCTCATCCAAACCATGTGCGCGCAACAACGCGGCGATGCCATGCAACTGCACCGGCTTGACGTCGCCGATCGGCAAAGCGACAGGCAACACGAACAGCCCGGCCTGACGCTGCGCAAACAGTTTGCGCGGCGCGCCCGACCCAGGCGCCAGTTGGCCGGTCTGTTCGCGCCATTCGCCTGTGGGATATGGCTGATCGGCAAGGGCCTGTTTGGTGCGTTCGAACTCCTCGCGATATTTTTCCAGGAAGCCTTCAATTCCAAAACGCTCCACCAGAAACTTGATGCGTGACTTGGCGCGTTTGGTGCGGTCCGAATATTTGTTGTGCAAGGTCACCAGTGCCTCCAGCGAGAACAGCAACTCGCGCTCGGGGATGAATTCCTCGACCACGATGGACTCGCGCGGCTTGTGCCCCAGGCCGCCGCCGGCCTTGACCTTGAAACCGGGCTGGCCGTCTTTTTTGACCGCGATCACACCCGCATCGTGCAACAGCGACTGGGCGCAATCCGACTCGCACGCGGAGAAACTGATCTTGAATTTGCGCGGCATCTGCTGATTCAGCGGGTTGCGCAAAAAGTGCTGCACTGCGCCGTCGACATGGGCTGCCACGTCCACGTGTTGTTTGGGGCACACGCCGGACAGCGCGCACGCCGACATGTTGCGCACCGTGTTGCCGCAGGCCTCGCGCGTGGTCATGTTGACCTGTGCCAGACGGCGCATCGCACTGGGCATTTTCGCCAGCGGAATGAAGTGCACCTGTATCGCCTGGCGCGTGGTCAGGTGCGCGATACCGCGCTGTGAAAAACTTTCCGTCACATCGGCGATCACATCCACCTGGTCCGCGTTCAAACGCCCGCCGGGAATCTTGATGCGCAACATGTTCACGCCATCCTGGCGCTGACCATACACGCCCTGCTGCAGCCGCACAGCCGTAAACCGGTCGGGATCTATACGGCCCTCGATGAAAGTCTGGATCGCCTGTTCGAGACGGTCTATTTCTTCCAGATCGGATAAATCCTGTGTGCTTATGCTCATTGTGTTTCTCCTTGCTGAACTGATACAAAACCATCCCGGCCTGATTCAAACCGGGCTAGTACAAAACCATCCTGGTGCCTATGATCAACAGCATGGTCGCCAACAATGGACGTAATACCTTTTCCGGTACTTTGGCGCCCAGATGACTGCCGATATAGATACCGGGCAACGAGCCCAGCAGCAAACTGCCCAGCAACACCAGGTCCACCGTGCCCAGTGCCATATGCCCCATGCCGGCCAGCGCGGTCAGCGGCACGGCATGCACGATGTCGGTGCCCACCACTTTCACCGCCGACATTCGCGGATACAGGAACAGCAGGGCGACCGTGCCCAACACACCCGCACCAACGGAAGAAATTGTCACCAGCGTGCCGACGATGATGCCGGTGACTATCGTCGCGGCGGGCAGATGGCGATGATGCAATTCGTACACCGTACCGTCCTTGCGCTGTGCGATCTTCCTGATCCAGCCTTTCAACAACAACGCGGCAGCCGTCAGCAACAGGGCCACGCTCAACACGCTGGTCACCAGGCTGCTGATGGTCTTTTCATCCAAAGCCAGATATTTCAGCAACGCTATCGTGATGACGGCGGCAGGCAAACTGCCCAGACTGAGCAAGCCCACCACCTTCCAATCCACCGTGCCGCGCCTCCCATGCACCCAGCCGCCCAGCGTCTTGGTCAGCGAGGCATACAGCAGATCGGTGCCGACCGCGGTGGCCGGGGAAACGCCGAAGACCAGCACCAGCAACGGCGTCATCAACGACCCGCCGCCAACACCCGTCACGCCGACGATCAGCCCGACCAGAAAGCCGGATAACGTGTACATCCAGTCCATGCGCTACCACCCGTTGGAATTCATGCGGTGCATTCTAGGTCTGACGCCTTATATCTCTAAATACTTTTATGTTAGTATCATATAGCTGATTAATATATTGGAGCGATGCCATGAATCTGCAACAACTGCGTTTTCTCAACGAGATCGTGCGCCAGGGACTGAAGATCTCCGATGCCGCCAGCGCGCTGTACACCTCGCAACCCGGCATCAGCAAGCAGATAAAATTATTGGAAGAGGAGTTGGGTATCGAGATCTTCGTGCGCAACGGCAAGCGCATCGCGGCCATCACCGAGCCGGGCAAAGCCGTGCTGGCCATCGCCCAGCGCATATTGCACGATGCGGAAAATCTCAAACAGGCCGCCCAGGAATTTCACTCGCAGGACAGCGGCAACCTGACCATCGCCACCACGCACACCCAGGCGCGCTACGCCTTGCCGCCCACGGTCAAGCAATTCATCAAACGCTATCCCGGCGTGAAGCTGGGACTGCACCAGGGTAATCCGACCCAGATCGCCGAACAGGTGTTGGGTGGCGAAGCCGACCTCGGCATCGCCACCGAGAGCCTGGCGCTGTATGACGAACTGGTCACGCTACCCTGCTATGAATGGAATCACTGCGTGATCGTGCCGCCCAAGCACCCTTTATTGGCGGAAAGCAAACTGACGCTGGCGAAGATCGCGCAATACCCGATCATCACCTACGACTTCGCATTCAGCGGACGCGGCAAGATCAATGCCGCGTTCGAGGCGGCCGGCATCAAGCCGAGCATCGCGCTGACCGCGATCGATGCGGACGTGATCAAGACTTATGTGGAGTTGGGATTGGGTATAGGGATACTGGCAAAGATGGCCTTCATTCCCGAGCGCGACAAGCACTTGCGCATGATGGATGCGGGACATCTGTTCAAACCCAGCACTACACGGATCGCGATACGCAAGAACGAATTCCTGCGCGGTTACACTTACGATTTCATCGAACTGTTCGCCCCGCATCTGACCCGCGAAGTGGTTGAAAAGGCGATGCACATCTCGTCATGAACAGACTGAATTCCAGTTCTACTTCAAAGGTCACACACTCGGTAGGGGCGTGATTTATCGCGCCCCTACAGATTGAGAAATGGAATTACTCACGCGCAGCCATGCCGTCAGACACCGACGGCGGCAAGCCAGCGGCGTGCTGCTCGATCACACCATCGATGAAACGGCGCAAAAAACCCTCGGTCTGCGCGCTGTGGAAACGATCGATCTCCACACCGTGGCTGTAGGCGACCACGGTGGGAAAACCGCGCACCTTGTGCCGCCCGGCGATCCTCATGTTCTCGTCAGCATCAACGATGCCCAGCAGGAACTTGCCGTTATAGTCGGCAACCAGCTTATGCAACAGCGGCGCCAACACCCGGCATGGCGCGCACCAGTCCGCGCTGATATCCACCAGCACCGGCGTCTCATGCGAGCGCGCCACGACGAGTTGATCGAAATCGGCTTCTTCGACGTTGTAAGAAAAATCACTCAATTTAAATCACTCCAAATCATTCAACAGAAAAACCTGACTTATTGCGGTACCTTAGGTTCGTTTTCAACCAGTGCGATCTCTTCATCGGTGAGGCCATACAGCGCATACACCAACTGGTCGATCTGCTTGTCGGTCGCAGTTATCTGGCGTTGCAGCAGGATGGTGTCTTGCGGGGTTTTCGCGGCGGCGAGTTGTTGGTGCAGGGCGAGCATTTTTTCGACGAGTTTCACGATCTGGCTGTGACTAGACTTGTCGGCGGAATTGGCGAAGTCAATGATGCGAATAGGAACTTGAGAAAGACTAAATATCGTTACTTGAGGGAACGAACTCTTAAAGTCCGTGAACATTATTTTCCAAAAGAAATCCGTCAATCGTGAATTGATAATTCCAAGAAGGTAAAGCTCTGATTCAAGTGTTTCAGCACGCACGGTGAAGATATTGCCAGTGACTGCAATTGGCTCTGTAAGAATACTGGCAGTTGGCTTAAATCCAATTTGCCTGACTACAATCTTGTGCGGAGCTAAATGAACTTTTTCATCCCAGCAACCGCCAGCGGTATCTGGACGCTCGAATAGAACAAACTCAGATGGCTTTGCACTGATATATCGTTGGACATCACTGCCCGTAAGGATTGGTACGTGGGATTTAGTTAGCTTTTGTTTGGAGAAATATTTGTCACGGTCACCAGTAATCAATCCCCGGTTAATAGTCGCCACATTATTTAATTGCGAGAATTTATCGGTGAGTCGAGTTATCAAGCCTGCATTTGACTCATTGAGAAGGATGTTCCAAACGTGCCCTGGCAAGTCCTCGAACCTGCGTTGCTGAATTTTAGAAAAGCTTGTTGGCCTTGTGACAAACCCCTCGCTCAATTCCGAGGTGGTGAGAATTTCATGCTTGGATTTTTTCTTGGCATCGGACTCTCGGCGGAATGTAATCACCGAAGTGTGTACATCTGCTGTGGCAAAAATCTGGCCGCGTGCCACGGAGATATTTTCGATGCAACAATGCTCCATCAGCCACTCGCGCAGTCGCTCCGCATATACGTTGTTGAGAACTGTTGTCGGCACAATGTGACCATGGAAGCCCCCTTGTTTCAACAAAGAAACGCCGCGCTGGAGGAACAGATGGAACAATTCAATTTTGAACTCTGCGGCAATGTAGTTGTTCCGAAGGTAATTCAGGATTGGCTCTTCTGTGTTGTTCGGTTGTAGCATCCGGTAAGGCGGATTGCCGATCACTGCATCAAACCCACCAGCCTTGAACACTTGCGGAAACGTGGCTTGCCAGTCGAAGACGTTGATGCGCTGTGCGGTCTCGTCGTCGAGAGCGAGTTGTCCCTCATAGAAATCCGGCCCGATCAGCGAGTTGCCGCATTGGATGTTGTGCTCCAGATCGGGCAGCACGCGTTCGTGGAACAGTTTCATCTGGTTGTTCAGCGATTCATTGGATTCGCCCTCCAGCATTTTGAGCAGCAACGAGAGCTTGGTGACTTCGACCGCTTGCGTGTCGATGTCCACGCCGTAGATGTGTTCGAGCAGAATGCGCTTCTTCTCTGCCGTGGTGAGCCGCCATGCGCCGTGGGCGGCAGAATAGATGCGCGCGGCTTTGCCCTTGCTGTGTTTTTCCGTGCCTTCTTCCATATAGCGCGCCAGATACCAGTCGAGCAGGTATTGATACGCGCCGATCAGGAATGATCCTGAGCCGCACGCCGGGTCGAGGATGGTGATACCCGCCGCTTGCTTGACGCTCTTGCCTTCCAGCAGTTTTCCTACGGTGTGCTGCACTATGTATTGCAATCGAGTAGGGGACGGAGTTACCCCCGTCGCCCTCTCACACCACCGTACGTGCGGTTCCGCATACGGCGGTTCATTAAACATGCTGGAAGCGTTGCTGTGTATCCAGCAACGAAACCAACCCCAGTGCATCAAAGAAG
>JBGSKJ010000110.1:0-11522 GCA_041741275.1 Gallionella sp. | reverse complement strand
ACCCCAAGTTCTCTAAACCCGGAATGATCGCAAATGCGCAATCTAAAATTCAAATCGTGGACACCCATGAATCGCTTGGAACCCTTATCAATGTTGACGTTGCCGTCGGAACGTCTCAATTTAACCGGACACTATTGATATGCGAATTCAATAATTCGAGCCTTATAGCTAAATGGAAATTTTTCGGGACGGAGCCCAATTGCTTTTGTGAAAAAATGGGGCTCCGCCCTATGTAATTTGGAGTTGACCAGCGCTGCGCCAGCCTTGACTTCTGCAGGTGCTGCACGGCGGAAGAAAAGAGGGTTGAACTGATGCCGCACGGGATGATAGATTGCGGGGGTTGAAAAGCGCTTCGACTGCGCACCTGCCAAAACATCAAGGACCATAATGGTAAATGCAAGTAGTGATCCACGCCCCAAACGGTTCCTGAAGTTTTCTGCAACATTGCTCGTCGTTGGGCTGCTGGCTTACGCCACCTACCTTATCTCGCAGTCCTGGCGGGAAGCCAAATCCGATCAGGCTATCCAGTTGGCGACGATTGCCGAGCTGAGCAAAAACGCGATCGATATGTATTTCACCCAGTTGGAGATCGGCATGCGGAACCTGGGCGCGGATCTGGACGATACATACAGGAAGCCCGATCTCGACCGTGTATACAAGCTGGTCAGCCGGTTCCAGGCACTGCACACCGAGCTGGGCAACGTCATGCTGATCCGCGGCGATGGCCAGATATTATTGACCGGGACGACCCCCAACAGCCGGGATCTGCCGACGCTGGCCAAAGACGCAGCATTCATGAAGTTTCGCGGCGAACTGCTGCAGGGCTCTCCCTTTGCCATCGGCCTACCGGTGATGGGTCATATAGACAATAGCTGGGTCGTCTCCGCGCGCTATGCCGTTACCGGCCGGACCGGCAAGCTGCTCTATATCCTCAGCGCCAATCTGCCGGCCAACCTGTTGCAACGCTACTGGGTGGACTCGACCATTCCGGGGATCACCGCGCTGGGACTGGTACGCGATGACGGATACCTGGTAAGCCGCTATCCCGAACCGGATGCAGCGAGCCTGGATAAAATGTACGGCAAGCCTGCGGTGGGCGCGATGGTCGAGTACCTGCGCGCCAACAACTACCCGGAGCGCGGGCAGGTCGAAATGCGCGACAGCGACGGCAAGGCCGGGGATATGCTGGTGATGCGCCGCCTGCAGCACTATCCGGTCACGCTGTTCGTTACAATGCCGATGTCGGGGATCAAGGCGGCATGGTGGGACGATATGCATGCGCCTTATGTCCTGATGACACTGGTGCTGGCGGGCATCTTCGCTATCTATACTGTTTCGCTGCGTCGCCGCCGCACCTGGGGCATGGCACAACGGCGCGAATTGCTCCGGAAAAACTACGAGCAAGCCCTTCTGGAAAGGAGCCCGAACGAGATATTCATGTTCGATGCCGATTCCCTGAAGTTCACCTACGCCAACGATCACGCGCTGGAGAATCTCGGTTATACCCTGGAGCAATTGCAACAGCAGACCCTGCTTGCCCTGCATCCGGAAATGAACCTCGAATCCTTCGGGCCGATGATCGAACCGCTGCGCCGCGGTGAGCAGGAGGCGATCAAATACCAAACCGTGCAGGCACGCAGGGATGGCAGCACCTATCCGGTGGAGGTCAGCCTGCAATTGATCACGCCCGATGATGGCGGTGAAGGATTCCTGGCGATCGTCACCGACATCACCGCGCTCAGACAAGCCGAAGAGAATATCAGGAAGTTCAATGCGCCCGTCGAGCGGCGTGCTGCATTAGCTGTCCATAACAATTAGGAGTCAATCATGCCTGCCTGGCTTATTCCCGTGCTCAAGTCCGTTTTGCCGTATGTCGGTGCTATCGTATCTGCGGCTGCGCCGGTATTTACCAGGAAAAGTGCCGATGCCGCCGCCAATCAGGCGGTATTGCTGCAACAGCAGATCACTGAACTCCAGGCCGCGGCAGCAGCGAACGATGCGCACATCAAGGCGCTGGCGATACAATTGCAAAATACCGTGGAGGCTTTGGAGCAGGGGGCGTCGCTTGCGGAAAAAAGACACCAGTGGATGTTAATTCTGTGTATCTCGGCAATCGTCGTTTCCGCAATTTCCCTGGGCACAGCGTCGTACATTTTTCTTGCGCGATGATGCCCCGGTATTTATGAAAAGCGTATATGAAGCATCCACCGGGCTGGACGCGCACATGATCCTGAACCTTCTCGAACAGCGGCGCATTCCAGGGCGTATCGAAGGAGAGTATTTGCAGGGCGGGATCGGCGAACTTCAGGCGATGGGCCTGGTGCGTGTACTTGTTGCGGAACGAGACTATGCCGAGGCCCAGAAAATAATCAGCGAGTGGGAATCGATACAACCGGCTTTGGACAGCCCCCAACCGGAAGCACGACCATCCCGGGGATTCCTGATTTTCGTGATTGGCGTCATCGTCGGTGCGTGGCTAATGTATTGGATATCAAGAGTGTCTGCCGCTTGATTCAAACGCTGACTTCCTTCTGTGCTCCTGTGCCGGGGTCTTGCATTAGCATATCGGCGCTACTGCGGACACTTTTGAAAGCCGAGCGCCGTCGATAACAACCCCGGTAGTGACACCGTGCCACCGTCGGTCCAGAAACGGCGCAGCCCCTGCTCCGAATGAGGCATCGTGAAATCCACGCAGACTGCGCGCTGGATGCGCTGCTTGTTGGCAAGCACGTTCGCGAAAGTGGCGAAGTTCAACGGGCCGGTCTGCGAAAAGTGACAGGTACCACAATACGGTGCGATCACTTGCTTGTAGAGTCCTGGCTGTGACGCCCAGCCGGGAGGAACGGCCGCATCGTTAGCCGTGATGCTGGGCGTGCCGGGCGAACCGTTGTAAAGTGTCGTGATCTGCGTGCTGATGGTCGGCGTCGGGTTCGAGTCCAGAATGATCTGGTTGATGCGCCGAATTTGCTCCTCTGAATTTGCGCGCGCCAGCGGCGAACTGAAAGTCAGGTTCGCGGGGATCAGCGGCAGCAGGCTGGCACCGACGATGATCTTGCGCGTCGCATCGTAGCGTCCGCCATGGCAACTCAGGCAGGCATTGGGCACCGATTTCAGACCCTGGCTGTCGAGTGCTGTCACATAGCGCTTGCCGCTTGCGTCGACGAATGCATCCTCGCGTTGACTCGCAGTATCGGTTCTGACCCCTATCGGTCGCGCGGACTCCCAGGTGCCGAAAAATGCCCCCTGCGCTGAAGTAATGATGATATTCACTGACTTGATGTCGGTCATCTGTTCGCCAGCACCGGCCAGCGCAACGGCGTTCGGCGATTCGCCGGGAGCCGGGATGTGCCCATGGCTGGTTGCCCAGCACAACGTGCCGCGCGATGCCGCATTGCCGATCGGGGTGCAGTTCACGCGCCGCCCAAGACCCAGGTCGTGCAGGTCGGCAAATGCCACGATAGGCCACGCGGGCGGGATGAAACCGCCACCATATTTCGAGTCGTATGTTTCCCTCCAATTGGCAGAAAGTGCCAGGAACCAGCTTGCGTCGGGACACCTTGCGCTTGTCTGCGCGTTCATCACTGATTCATTCTCGGGGGACAATTCGCATTGCTTGGCGTACAGGTCAGTGGATTCAGCTATGCTGCCCGGTCCGTTGGGCATGCTCAGGTAAGGTCTGCTGGGCGTAGGCACGATGTGTGACATCACCGACGGCCATGCGCTGGCCGCTGTTAATACGCCACCGGGCTGGTACACCGAGGCGACTTTCCATTGCTGAGCGCCGGGTGCTTGCGGCGAGCTTGTCCACTGTGTCGTGTAACTCACTTTCACCGGCGCAGTGAGTGTGGTGCCAGTGATCTGGTAGCCTGCCACGCCTTCAATTGGCTGCCACTTTAAAGTTACGGTTCCATCTGCCGCCGCCGTGGCAGTAAACCCGCTCGGGTCATGCGGCAAAGGTATGGTGTATGAGACATCCTTGGCGCCCAACAGATTACACCCATCCATCAGCTTGACACGATAGGTCACCGCGCGGCCCGGGGTGAGCGGGCCGGGATCGTTGGCGGTCGACGTGTCGGGCGTAGCGTTGTTCAGCTGTACCGCTGCCGCGTTCGGAACCAGCCGCACGACTGTCACAGAGGTTGTCTGCGCCGGCGGCGCAGTCTTTGCTGATCTTGTGGTGGGCGCGACACCCAGCGACGCATTCAGGATGGTTGCCGTTTGCAGCGTCCAGTTCACTACGGCGGTGGTCGGCGTGCCGCTGACTTGCACTGTGTCCGGCCCGGCAGCTTGCATCTGAGCTGACAATGTCGGCGGTTCCGGCTGTTGCGGACATGATGCGACTTGTTCGGCTTGCGCTGTCAGGCCGGACGCTGCGAGTAGCTGCTGGAACGCGGGGGCGAGTTGCTTTGCGGCGAGATTCTCGAAGGTGAAACCCACGTAGATGATGCGCCCCTTGCCATACGTATTCACCGTGGCAACCGGGACCGGTTTGCCACCCATGGCTTCCAGCTCGGCATTGAATACCACCGTCGCACCTGCAGGGTTGACGGCACTGAACTGCGACTCGACCGCGCCGCCCTTGCCGACTTCGAATTGGCTATCCTGGGTGGTGGTGACGGTGCCGGGCAGGAAGCGCTGCACGAGGCCACGGCCACCGCGTATGCCGAGTACCTCATTCAGGAACGGCCAACTGGATTCCTCCCAGGTACTGCCTTGTTCAAGCACCTTGCTTGCGTAACCGGGGGAAACAAGAATGACCGCGCCGCCGGTTTGTTGCAGGTAGCGGCGCACGGTCTTTTCATCCTCGATGCCGAGGACCGATGTATTGTCGGGGTTGCCTCCGTAGGAAGAGCCGGTATACCAGATGATCAGCGAATACGGACGGAGCCGGTCGAGGCCGGGGCCATTCGCATTCGTCCTGACGGTTTCGATCGCCCACGCTCCCTTGTCGCCGCCGACGGCGCCCGAAACAAGCTTGCTGAACACCGTGTCGGAAATCGATCTGCGCGTATCACCGGGTATATTGTTGTTGTCTGAAACATCATCGTCTACGAGCAGGATACGAAGCGGGCCAGTCGCGGCGGGTGATGACAGGCTTGCGTCCGTTCGGGAGAAGCTCTGCCCGGTTTTTTCAGGCTTGGCATTCGGATCGCGAGCGACCGCTTTTGTGGCGGCAAGAGCCGGAGGAGCGGATATGAGGATGAGAGCGGTGGCAAGCAGGAAGAACCGGAGTATGCGTGATGCAAATTTGCGGACAGGATTGGCAGCACTCATCTTTGACATGCCCTCGGTGACAGGAAATCGCTTTTCGGACGCACTCCGCTTGCAACACAAGCAGCTATCACACTCTAGCATACCCAGACTGAGGCGCAACCCGTGCTTGATTTCCTGCAACATTGGTGTTGTGGCTGCGGCAAAACCTGCTGCGCAAGTTAGCCTGCGCAGCAATTTGGTTTTGTTGTTTCACATATGGGGATTGTGGCTGCGGCAAAACTTGCTGCGCAAGTTAGCCTGCGCCGCAATTTGGTACTACTGCTTTTACAGTAGTACCAAATTGTCCCGGTGGATGAGTTCGGTGTCGCCGCCGTAACCGAGCAGGGTTTCGATTTCCTTGCTGGGATGTTGTGCGATGAGCCGCGCTTCTGCGGCATTGTAGTTGGTCAGGCCGCGCGCGATCTCGCTGCCGTCTTCAGCGACGCAGGCAACGAGCGCGCCGCGTTCAAATTCCCCGACGACTTTTTTCACGCCTATCGGCAGCAAGCTCTTGCCCTCGCTGCGCAATGCTTTCACTGCACCTGCGTCCAGCACCAGTTTCCCCGCCACTTGCAGGTGATCGGCCAGCCATTGTTTGCGTGCCGCGAGGGTTAGTGTGGGGGCGGTGAGCAGCGTGCCGATGGATTCGCCCTGAATCAGGCGCAGCAGCACATCGCGTTCGTGCCCGGAAGCGATGACGGTGTGCGCGCCGCTGCGTGCGGCGCGTTTCGCCGCGAGTATCTTGGTGATCATGCCGCCGCGCCCGATTTGGCTGCCTGCGCCGCCCGCCATGCTTTCCAGTTGCGCATCGCCGGCCTGCGCTGTGCTGACCAGCGTGGCCTTGGCATCCTTGCGCGGATCGGCGGTATACAGGCCATCCTGATCGGTGAGGATGATCAGCACATCGGCCTCGATCAGGTTGGTGACCAGCGCGCCCAGCGTGTCGTTGTCGCCGAATTTGATCTCGTCGGTGACCACGGTGTCGTTCTCGTTGATGATCGGGATGACGCGCAAGGCGAGCAGGGTGGTCAGCGTGGCACGCGCATTCAGGTAGCGTTCGCGATCGGCCAGGTCGGCGTGCGTCAGCAACACTTGCGCGGCATGCAGTTGGTGCTCGCGGAAGCAGCTTTCGTAGGCCTGCACCAGGCCCATCTGTCCCACCGCGGCGGCGGCCTGCAATTCGTGTATCGAAATGGGGCGATTGCTCCAGCCGAGGCGCTGCATGCCTTCGGCGATCGCGCCGGAAGACACCAGCACGACTTCATGGCCGCCGGCGTTGAGCATGGCGATCTGCCGTGCCCAGTTGCCGAGCGCGGCCAGGTCCAGTCCGGCGCCCTGATTCGTCACCAGGCTGCTGCCTACCTTGACGACGATGCGCTTGCAGTTGGATAGGGCGGTTTTCATGGTGTTCTTAAAAAAAATTAGATTTCATTTGAGACATTTTACGTGTTTTATGCTTCTCACCCCCACCCTAACCCTCCCCTTCAAAGGGGAGGATTAGGGTGGGGGTGAAATCGAGAGTCCAGTCGTAGGGTGCGTTTACGCACCATCATCGTTGGTGCGTAAACGCACCCTACAAAGAATCCAGAGCTTCCTAAATAATATCCGCGTCGGTTTCCTGCGCGCTGTCCGCGGCAGCCTGCTGTTCCAGTTCGTTCATCGCCAGCAAATGATCCATGATCGCGTAAGTCAGTTCCTTGCAGCCTTCCCCGTTGATCGCCGAGATCACGAAATAGCGGTCAAAGTCGGTGAACTCCTTGAGGAAGGCGGCGACTTTCTCTTCGCGGTCTTCCAGCAGATCGACCTTGTTCAGCAGCAGCCAGCGCGGCTTTTCATAGAGTGACTGGTCATACTTTTTCAGTTCGTTGAGTATCGCGCGCGCCTCGTGTACCGGATCGGTGCCTTCATACATCGGCGCGAGATCCACCAGGTGCAGCAGTACGCGGGTGCGTGCCAGATGGCGCAGGAACTGGTGCCCCAGCCCGGCGCCTTCCGCTGCGCCTTCGATCAGGCCGGGAACATCGGCGATGACGAAACTCTTTTCGGGCGACACGCGCACCACGCCGAGATTCGGATGCAGCGTGGTGAAAGGATAATCGGCCACTTTGGGCTTGGCGGCAGAGACAGAGCGTATGAAAGTGGACTTGCCGGCATTGGGCATGCCGAGCAGCCCGACATCGGCGAGCACTTTCAACTCGAGCTGCAATTCGCGGGTTTCGCCCTCGACACCGGGGGTGCATTGGCGCGGCGCGCGGTTGGTGCTGGACTTGAAATGGATGTTGCCCAGGCCGCCTATGCCGCCTTTGGCGAGCAATACTTTCTCGCCGTCGTGAGTGAGGTCGGCGACGACTTCGCCGCTGCCAATGTCGGTGATCACCGTTCCGACCGGCATGCGCAGCACGATGTCATCCGCGCCCTTGCCGTAGCAATCCGCGCCGCGACCCGATTCACCGTTCCTGGCTCGGTGTATCCGGGCGAATCGGTAGTCCACCAGCGTATTGATGTTGCGGTCCGCCACTGCGTACACGCTGCCGCCGCGACCGCCGTCGCCGCCGTCCGGTCCGCCCTTGTCGATGTATTTTTCGCGGCGAAAGCTGGCCGCGCCATTGCCGCCGTTGCCGGCGATGACTTCGATTTTGGATTCGTCGATGAATTTCATTTTGGATATGCCATAAATAAAAAAGCCCTACCTTGCGATAGGGCTGATTCTGTCAAAGTAGCGCTTGCCTGAGGGGATTACTAGGCCGCGGCTACGATGGAAACAGTTCTACGCTGCTGCGCGCCCTTGATGGCGAACACCACTTTGCCGGTGATCTTGGCAAACAGGGTGTGATCCTTGCCCATGCCGACGTTGTCGCCGGGATGGAATTCAGTGCCGCGCTGGCGCACGATGATGCTGCCCGCGCTGATCAGTTCGCCGCCGTAGCTCTTCACGCCCAGACGTTTTGAGTGTGAGTCGCGTCCGTTACTGGTACTGCCGCCGCCTTTTTTTGATGCCATGCTAGTTGCTCCTTAAACAGAATTACGCCCGGATTTACATTCAGGCCCGGATTTAAGCAGAGATGCCGTCGATGCGGATCTCGGTGTAGTTTTGACGATGCCCCTGATTCTTCTGGTAGTGCTTGCGGCGGCGCATCTTGAAGATGCGTACCTTGTCGCCGCGACCGTGCGACACGATGGTCGCTTTCACGGAGGCACCGAGCAGCATGGGTTTGCCCACGGACAGTTTGTCTCCGTCGGCTACCATCAGCACCTTGTCCAGAACGATGGCGCTGCCAACTTCTCCGGGTAGGATTTCTATTTTCAGGGTTTCGCCGGAAGTGACACGATATTGCTTACCACCGGTTTTAATGACTGCGTACATAACAACCTCGATTACTGTTGAGTTTTGGGGCGATTTTTTGCGAAGGCGCGGATTATACATAAATATCCGCAACCGTCAAAACCCTTTTTTTCCTGTTTTGTTAGCACCAAACTCACTATTTCTGATGAAACCACTAGCCATTCCACTAGGCCACCCAAAGACGGTGTCCAAGTGGCTGGTTATAAGCCAGACTATAACCAATGACTTGCCAGCGTCTTATGCTGGCTTAGTCAGATGGCTAGTTGTTCTATCAGGCGCGCGACAAAAATCGACGCGCGCATATGGGTTAGTATGTAAGCTGGATTTTTCGAGCGCAACAACGTATGGCGACGAAATATTGAGTTTTAGCGCTTCATGGAGTCGAAGAACTCGGCGTTGTTCTTAGTTGCCTTGACCTTGTCGAGCAGAAATTCCATCGCATCCAGTTCGTCCATCGGGTAGAGCAGTTTGCGCAGCAGCCAGATCCTTTGCAGGATGTCCGGTTTGATCAGCAACTCTTCCTTGCGCGTGCCGGAGCGGTTCACGTTGATCGCGGGATAGATGCGCTTCTCGGCCATGCGCCTGTCCAGGTGGATCTCCATGTTGCCGGTGCCCTTGAATTCCTCGTAGATCACATCGTCCATGCGCGAGCCGGTGTCAACCAGCGCGGTGGCGATGATGGTCAGCGAGCCGCCTTCCTCGATGTTGCGCGCCGCGCCGAAGAAACGCTTGGGGCGGTGCAGCGCATTGGCATCGACGCCACCGGTCAATACCTTGCCGGAAGAGGGGACCACGGTGTTGTAGGCGCGTGCCAGGCGGGTGATGGAATCGAGCAGGATCACCACATCCTTCTTGTGCTCGACCAGCCGTTTGGCCTTTTCCAGCACCATTTCCGCGACCTGCACATGGCGGCTGGCCGGCTCGTCGAAGGTGGAGGCGACGACTTCGCCGCGCACGGTGCGGGTCATCTCGGTCACTTCTTCGGGGCGTTCGTCGATCAGCAGCACGATCAGGGTGGCATCGGGATTGTTCGAGGAGATGGAATGCGCGATGTGTTGCAGCATCACGGTCTTGCCGGATTTCGGCGATGCCACCAGCAGGCCGCGCTGGCCCTTGCCGATGGGCGCGACGATGTCGATGATGCGTCCGGTGATATTCTCTTCTGCCTTGATGTCGCGCTCAAGTATCAGCGGCTGGGTGGGGAATAGAGGGGTGAGGTTCTCGAACAGGATCTTGTTCTTGGCATTTTCGGGCGGTTCGCCGTTGACCTTGTCAACTTTCACCAGCGCGACATAGCGCTCGCCGTCCTTGGGGGTGCGTATCTCGCCTTCTATCGTATCCCCGGTGTGCAGGTTGAAGCGGCGTATCTGGCTGGGGCTCACATAGATGTCATCCGGGCCGGCCAGGTAGGAGGTGTCCGGCGAACGCAGGAAGCCGAAGCCGTCCGGCAGGATCTCCAGCGTGCCGTCGCCAAAGATGCTTTCGCCTTTCTTGGCATGGCTTTTCAGCAGCGCAAACATCACGTCCTGCTTGCGCATTCGGTTGGCGTTTTCTATTTCATTGGCCGCGGCCATTTCAACGAGTTCGGTGACGTGCTTGGTTTTCAGGTCGGATAAGTGCATATCGATGCGCGAGTGGTGATGGAAGGAAGGGTGTTTGGAAAGTGCTTGATGAAAAGGGTTTGGTTCGGGTGAAAGATGTTCACCCGCACGGCCTGTGGCATGTTCGTTTTATGTCTTAGTAACTTTAAAGGACGAAGCAGGAGAGGCGATGCGGGTGTGACAGTAAACGGATTAAATGTGGCTGTCAATAAAAGCCGTCAATTGGGATTTCGACAGTGCGCCGACTTTGGTGGCCGCGATATCGCCGTTCTTGAACAACATCAGGGTCGGAATGCCGCGGATGCCGAACTTCGCGGGGGTTTGCTGGTTCTCGTCCACATTCAGTTTGGCGATCGTCAGGCGGCCCACATAATCTTTGGCGATCTCTTCCAGAATGGGCGCGATCATGCGGCACGGACCGCACCATTCGGCCCAGTAATCGACCAGCACGGGCAATGGGGCCTGCAATACCTCGGCATCAAAAGTGGCGTCGGAAACGTAATGTATATGTTCGCTCATGGTTGGATCTCGCTTTGTGAAGGTTGTTTCGGAATGCGACAGATGGCTGGTTGTGGATGATTCGCTGAATCTCAAGTGACATCCTAACCAAAAACAACCTTGCTGTGAAGTGAATTTAATCTTCCCGGCTCTGCTAAAATGCCGCACTGTTGATTATTGGAGTTCCGCCATGACTTATGTTGTTTCCGAATCCTGCATCAAATGCAAATTCACCGATTGCGTGGACGTGTGCCCGGTGGACTGCTTCCGCGAGGGTCCGAATTTTCTGGTGATCGATCCTGACGAATGCATCGATTGCACTTTGTGCGTGGCGGAATGCCCGGTGGAGGCGATCTATGCCGAGGATGACCTGCCGGAGACACAGCGTCATTTCACCGCACTGAATGCCGAATTGTCCAAAAAATGGAAACCCATCGTCGAGAAAAAGGATGCGCCTGCCGATGCCGATGAGTGGAAGGATGTCAAGGATAAGCTGCATCTCCTCGAACGCTGATTCATCGGGTTAGTCGCGGCAGGATGGGTGGAGTCCTTCGGCGATGCCCGGGATAAACTCCGCTTTACCTAAACTGCGAGGCCGCTAGTGCCATGTAACATTATTTATTTCGCATCGTAGAGCCCTGTGGCATACTGGTGAAACCCTTAATCAAAGGAGGTCACCATGTCACTGAGATACCGGGTAACACTTACCGAGCAAGAGCGCAGCGAACTTGATACATTGACGAAACGAGGTAAGATCAGCGCGAGGAAATTTGTTCACGCCCGCGCGCTGTTATTGTGCGACGCTGGGGACGGTGGCCCCGCGTGGA
>JBGSKJ010000109.1:0-32001 GCA_041741275.1 Gallionella sp. | reverse complement strand
ACCCCAAGTTCTCTAAACCCGGAATGATCGCAAATGCGCAATCTAAAATTCAAATCGTGGACACCCATGAATCGCTTGGAACCCTTATCAATGTTGACGTTGCCGTCGGAACGTCTCAATTTAACCGGACACTATTGATATTTTATTAGTGATAACCAATTTGCCCGACGCGCAATCTGCGGAAAAACTTGCGCAGCAACTCATCGAAGCGCGCGCCGCCGCTTGCGTGAACCTGCTTGCGCCCTGCACCTCGACTTATCGTTGGCAGGGTAACGTCGAATCAGCCACCGAGGTGCCGTTATTGATCAAAACCACACGGGCTGCCTATCCGCGCCTTGAAAAATTGATACGGGAGGCGCACCCTTACGAACTTCCAGAGATCATCGCTGTCTCGGTGACAGCAGGTTTGCCCGCTTATCTGGACTGGATAGGTAACGAAACAAAAATCATCAAGGATTGACCATGCGCTTTGCCATGCTGCTGTTGCTCTGTCTCATCGCCCCCGCCACGTATGCGGATGGCTTCCTGGATCGTCTGCCCGGTCTGGGAGGTCCCAGGCAACCCAGCTTTCTGCCTCCGGATCAGGCTTTTTCCCTGGATGTGATCGCACGCGACGGGCAAACCCTGCAAGCCAATTTCAGAATCACCCCGGGATACTATTTATATCGCGACAAGATCAGCTTCGAAATAAAAGACTCGGCAGCCAGGATCACTGCTGTTGAATTGCCCAAGGGCGAAATGAAACAGGACCCCAATTTCGGCACCACCGAGGTGTTCCATCAGTCGTTTCAAGCCATGATCGTTCTGGCGCGCAGCCCTGCTGCCGGGGCTGAAAGCGTCACCCTGAATGCCAGTTATCAGGGTTGCAGCGAGGAGGGCTTGTGTTACCCGCCCATCACTCCCGCATTGCGCATCAACCTGCCGGATGCAAAGACCGGCAGTCTCCCTCCTCCGGTCATGACTGCAGCCCAACCGGCAAGCCCGCAAGCCGTTCAAACAGAAGGCTCGCAAATCGCGCAGCTCTTCAGGGGCGGCAGTTTCTGGCTGATCGTTTCGTTCTTCTTCGGCGCCGGGCTGTTGCTCGCCCTCACACCCTGCGTGTTCCCGATGATCCCTATCCTGTCCGGCATCATCGTCGGGCGCGGCCACAAGATCACCCATATGCACGCCTTCATCCTGTCGCTGGCTTATGTGTTGGGCATGGCGATCACCTACGCCGCTGCGGGTGTGGCGGCAGGGTATTCCGGCCACTTGATTTCCAACGCGCTGCAAACACCCTGGGTGCTGGGCAGTTTCTCCGCCGTATTCGTGCTGCTGTCGTTGTCGATGTTCGGTTTTTATGAGCTGCAATTGCCGTCCGCGCTGCAAAGCAAACTCACCGACACCAGCAACAAGCTGCATGGAGGCCATCTTTCCGGCGTGTTCGTGATGGGTGCGCTGTCCGCCATTATCATGGGGCCGTGCGTGGCCGCGCCACTGGCCGGTGCGCTGCTGTATATCGGCCAGACCCATGACGCGCTGCTGGGCGGTGTCGCGCTGTTCGCGCTGGCACTGGGCATGGGCGCGCCGTTATTACTGATCGGCAGTTCGGCGGGCGTGCTGCTCCCCAAGGCAGGCGCGTGGATGGATGCAGTGAAGCGCTTCTTCGGTGTGATGCTGCTGGGGCTGGCGATCTGGATCGTTCAACCGCTGTTGCCCATCGGCGTGCAGATGCTGCTGTGGGCGGCACTGCTGATCTTCTCCGGGATATACCTGCACGCGCTGGATGCGCTGCCGCACAATGCTGGGGGCTGGCACAAACTGTTCAAGGGCGTCGGTCTGTTCGCGCTGCTGCTGGGTGTGGCTTATCTGGTCGGCGCGCTGTCCGGTGCGCGTGACATCCTGCGCCCGCTCGGCACCATCGGCCGCGCCGAAACGCAAGCCCCGGCAACGCTGCGATTTTCACGCATCAAGGATGTTGCCGAATTAGATAGCAGGATCTCCCAGGCACGCGGGCAGACTGTGATGCTGGATTTCTACGCCGACTGGTGCGTCTCCTGCAAGGAAATGGAGCGCTTTACCTTTTCCGATGCCACGGTGCAAGCCAGACTCAAACCTGTGTTGCTGCTGCAGGCAGATGTCACCGCCAATAGCGAGGCGGACCAGGCCCTGCTTAAACGCTTTGGCCTGTATGGGCCCCCGGGCATCCTGTTCTTTGACAAACAGGGCAGGGAGCAGGGCGATTTACGCGTGGTCGGTTATCAGGATGCGGCGCAGTTTTTGGCAACCCTGCACGGGGTTGGACTTTGACCAACCCGCGTGCTATCTAAACCCGTGCTGGATCGAGCCACTGGAAACTCACCCGCTCGAAGTCCTCCCCCTCCTCTAACAATCCGGTGAGCTTTATGTCGCGGCTTTTTTCTCCCATCATCACCTGATAGATGGAGTCCGGCACGTATCTGCCCGACTCCATCAGCATCGTGGCGTTCGCATAAGAGTCGTCAGGATCTGGCAGCAGGATGGCCGGCAGGTAATCGTATTTGAATGAACCGGAGCTGCTTTCCCAGTTGGACACCTTCTCCGCACCCTTGCCGAGAATACGCAGCCACACCGACAGGGGTTTTTTGGCGAGGATTTCGATGCCCACATGAACCGCACTCTTCTGGTCGGTTCTGAGCCGGCGAATCAGGCCAATCCACCAAAGTGGATTATTTTTTGCCTTGATTCCGCACAGATCGCCAATCTTCACCCACTTGCCCGCAGTGCTCGGGAGCACGCCGCCAACTCCCCCGGTACTCAGATCCGAAATAGTCCAGGCTTCAGTGGTGTAATCAACATCTTCATCAGCAGCAAGGTTGATCTCGGACATCTCTTTAAATGTGGCCGCCTCTTTTTCGGATTGGTTCACCATGTTGCCGAGATCCATATGCGTAACCAGCTTGCTGATAGTCCTGAAGCTATGCACCACTTCGATGGTGGCGCTGATATCCCTGCGTTCCTGTTGCCGGCGCTGCTGCTCTTTTCCCCAGTACATGAGCAGATGCTTGAGAACAGTAAGCTTTCCTTCAGGGGTGAACTCATTGCCAAAGCGTTGTTCTTGCCGGATCAAGCTTCGCTCATTCTGATCGATGATTTTTTCCAATGCGGGCAGTGCCCTGGCAGCCCCAAAGAAACGCATGGCCGGACTTGCCTGGAGAACGTTGCTCACCCTTGCGGGAGCGCCGGGCTCGGACAGATCGATGAAGTATGTACAGTCAGGATCAGGTGCCGCTTTAAAATCGAAGAAGTTTACCAAACGGCCGGTGATGCGGTAACTCACCTCGATCTGATCCGGCGCCAGCGTGCCGGGTGAAGCAACATAGAGCATCATCGCACGCAGCAACTCCCTTTGCGGACTAATATGGATAACATGGCCGGGATATGCGTAAACCATGGTGTCGGCCAACTGGTTGGCTTCGGCGAGACTGTAGGAATTGAACAATTGAACCCAGGTTGACTGCTCAACCACGGCATAACGCATCAATTCCAGCTTGATCCGCTCGGCAATGGCGCGCAACAACCTGACTAAGATAACCGGAATGATTGCCATGGAGTCAAAAGACTTTTTTTCTGCCTTCTGATATTCCTCAGCACATGCCGCATAAGCGTCAGCCAACGCTATCATGTGGCCGTGGATCCCTTGCCACAGAAGCTTGCCCTTGAAATCCTGCAAGTGTGGTTCGCCAAGGTACAAAAGCAACAGCTCTGCATGTAAAGGTTGTCCGGTTTCATCCAGCAACATGATGATTGCCGCACGAAGCTCAGGACGAAAACCCGGTGTCTCTTTCACCGATGTCAGCCATGAAGTGATCTCATCCAGCGCCTTGAAAGTGTTGTCATACGGCAGTTCGGACAGAAGCCTCTTGGCCTCCTTTATGTCGGACATGGGGTGGTCCGGCTTTGCGTCGAATATGCCTGGCAATTTAAACATATCCGATTTAACCTTCAACCCTGATGAGACATTGATGATTCATCATCTTTCCTAAAAAATCTTGAGCTTGGAGCATATTCACAGACAGCGGTTGAATCACCACCCGGTCAGGCCACCCCATGCGACAATCATATCGGAACATCTCGTTTATTTGAGAAAAATTTCACCAGCACAACGATATTCCAGCAGATTCGTTGATATCTTTGTTGCCTGGCCATAATTTTATCCATCTCCGCCAAAAATATTGACAATTCAACCTAATTTACGGAAACTATGCGCATGAAAAACATTCTCGTGTTGCACGGACCCAACCTGAACCTGCTTGGTAGCCGCGAGCCGGAAGTATATGGTCATGTGACTTTAGATACAATTAACGCTCGTTTGACGAAATTAGCCGAATCGCACGGTGCCATAGTATCTTGCTGCCAGAGCAATGCTGAAGCGATGCTGGTCGAACGCGTCCAGCAGGCAAGTACCGATGGCACGCAATTCATCGTCATCAATCCGGCCGCGTTCACCCACACCAGCGTGGCATTACGCGATGCACTGGCGGCAGTTGCGATACCTTTCATCGAGGTGCATCTTTCCAATGTGTTTGCCCGCGAGGCGTTCCGCAAGGAATCATTTTTTTCCGATCTCGCCATCGGCGTGATCAGCGGTCTGGGTGCGGCAGGCTATGAATACGCCATGCAATATGCACTGAGCCATAAAAACTAAAGTTTCATAAGAAGGGATAAGGGTTAAGGGCATGAACAGCTCAAAGCGGCGGGGGGTTTTGCCCTTCACCCTTCGCCCTTCACCGTTACATTTAAGGAGGCCACCATGGATTTACGCAAGCTTAAGACACTGATTGAACTGGTGGAAAGCTCCGGCATCGCCGAGCTGGAAATCAGCGAAGGCGAGGAACGCGTTCGCATCACCCGCACCGCCGCATCCGCACAACAAGTGTATGCGCCTGCCCCGCAACAACCTATCGCTGCCGTCGCGCAAGCCGTTGCGCCTGCTGCAGAACCTGCCAAACCCGCGGTAGCGGAAGGCCATGTGGTGAAATCACCGATGGTCGGCACGTTCTACCGGTCGGCCTCGCCGGGCTCCAAAGCTTTCGTGGATGTGGGTCAATCCGTGAACAGCGGGGATACCTTGTGCATTATCGAGGCGATGAAATTGCTCAACGAGATCGAGGCCGATCAAAGCGGTGTCATCAAAGCCATCCTGGTGGAAAACGGCCAGGCTATCGAGTTTGGTCAACCGCTGTTCGTCATCGGTTAATCCGGCATTTAACGCCACCGCAAAACTATTGCGCTAAGCGCCTGACATGCCTTTAAAAAGCAAACGCGAATTCTTTCGCGCCAAGCCCAAGTTCGGAGCCAACACTATGTTTGAAAAAATCCTGATCGCCAATCGCGGGGAGATTGCTCTCCGCATCCAGCGCGCCTGCCGCGAGATGGGCATCAAAACCGTCGTGGTCCACTCTGAGGCGGATGCAGACGCCAAGTATGTAAAGCTGGCTGATGAATCTGTCTGCATCGGCCCCGCTTCTTCCACCCTGAGTTATCTGAACATCCCCGCCATCATCAGCGCCGCGGAAGTCACGGATGCGCAAGCCATTCATCCCGGCTATGGTTTTCTTTCCGAAAACGCCGATTTTTCCGAACGTGTCGAGAAATGCGGTTTTGTGTTCATCGGCCCGCGCGCGGCGACTATCCGTCTGATGGGCGACAAGGTAAGCGCCAAGAACGCCATGAAGAAAGCCGGCGTGCCCTGCGTGCCGGGAGTGGATGGCGCGCTGCCGGACAGTCCTGCCGAAATCATCAAGATCGCGCGCAGTATCGGCTATCCGGTCATCATCAAGGCATCCGGCGGCGGCGGCGGGCGCGGCATGCGCGTGGTGCATACCGAAGCGGCGCTGCTGAACGCGGTTACCATGACCAGAACGGAGGCGCAGGCCGCCTTTAACAATCCCATGGTGTACATGGAGAAATTTTTGGAGAATCCGCGCCACATCGAGATCCAGATTCTGGCCGACCAGCATGGCAACGCGGTGTATCTGGGCGAGCGCGATTGTTCGATGCAGCGCCGCCACCAGAAGATACTGGAAGAAGCGCCGGCCCCGCTGCTCGACGCAAAAATGCGTGACAAGGTCGGCGAACGCTGTGCTGCCGCGTGCCGCAAGATCGGCTATCGCGGTGCTGGCACGTTCGAGTTCCTGTACGAGAACGGCGAATTCTTTTTCATCGAAATGAACACCCGCGTGCAGGTGGAACATCCGGTCACGGAAATGATCACCGGCATCGACATCGTGCAACAGCAGATACGCATAGCCGCAGGTGAAAAACTTCCTTTCAGGCAGCGCGACATCCAGTTCCGCGGCCATGCCATCGAATGCCGCATCAATGCCGAGCATCCCTTCAAGTTCACCCCGTCCCCGGGACGCATCACCACCTGGCATCCGCCCGGCGGCCCGGGCATCCGCGTGGATTCGCACGTGTACGCCAATTATGTCGTGCCGCCGCATTACGATTCGATGATTGGCAAGATCATCGCTTACGGCGACACCCGCGAGCAAGCCATGGCGCGGATGCGCACCGCACTGTCGGAAATGGCGGTGGAAGGCATCGAGACCAACATCGCACTGCATCGTGAGTTGTTGCAGGACGCGGCCTTCATGCGCGGCGGCACGAATATTCATTACTTGGAAGAGCGTTTGGCCGAACGCACCAAAGGCAAATAATTCCAATCTCAATCAATAGTGAAATATGGTAGGGGCGTGATTTATCGCGCCCCTCTTCTGATACATGAATAGGTCAGGGCGCGATAAATCACGCCCCTGCCGAATGTGTGACCTTCAAAATAGGGTTGGAATAAATGCCGTGGTTTAATCTCGTCGTTGATAGCGATGCCGAGTACGCCGAAGCGCTGAGCGAAGCCCTGCTCGAGCTTGGCGCGTTGTCGGTGGATCTATTGGATGCCGATGCCGACACCCCGGATGAGCAGGCGATTTTCGGCGAGCCGGGTGAGCCGCCGCCCGGAGTGTGGCAACACAATCTCGTCAGCGCACTGTTCGGCAACGATCAGGATGTCAGCGCGATCTTGCGCAACGCGTCCGCCATCATCGGCCTCACCCAACTCCCGGCACACCGCATAGAAACGCTGGACGACAACGACTGGGTGCGACTCACCCAGTCGCAGTTCGAGCCGATCCCGATCTCGCCGCGGCTGTGGATCGTGCCGACCTGGCACACCCCCAGCGACCCGGATGCCATCAATATCGTGCTCGATCCAGGCCTGGCGTTCGGCACCGGCAGCCATCCCACCACGCGGCTGTGTCTGCGCTGGCTGGATGAACACCTGCAAGGCGGCGAGCACGTGCTGGATTACGGTTGCGGCTCGGGCATCCTCGCCATCGCCGCAGTCAAACTGGGAGCTGCAAAGGCGACCGGTGTTGATATAGACCCGCAGGCGGTGATAGCCAGCCGCGACAATGCCATCGCCAACCGGGTCACCGATATATCGTTCTTTCTGCCCAACGACGCACCGCCGGCCAGCTATGATCTGGTGGTGGCGAACATCCTGACCAACCCGCTGCGCATGCTCGCCCCTTTGCTGGCGAGCGCGACCCGGCAAGGCGGACATATCGTTTTATCGGGGATACTTGAGCAACAGGCACAAGACGTGATGAACATATACCGGCAATGGTTCGACCTGGACGCCCCGATCTTCGAGAACGGCTGGTCGTGCCTGTCGGGCCGCAAGCGCTAGAATGACCGGTATGAAAAACTTTTATCCCGGCACCGGAACGACACTCTGTCCGCACTGCGGCACCCGGTTCAAGATAGCCGTGGCACAACTGGAGGCGCACCACGGCATGGTACGTTGCGGGCATTGCCTGCAGACCTTCGATACCCGTCCCAGTTTCGCTCCCGAGGAGATCGACCCTCAACTTGAGTTGCCGATGCTGGACGAGACAGAACCGCGAGCCGAACTGCTTCCCCCTGAAGAATCGGGGTCGGCCGAGCCGAACTCCGCCCAAGCGGCCGCCCTGCAACCCTTGACGCCGGTTGACCAGACCGTGTTCATACCTGAAGCGGATGAACTCCCGAATGATGGTGCAGTGTTCCTGTCCAAACGCAGCTCCCGGCTGTGGGCGATCGCAGCGCTGCCGTTGCTATTGCTGCTGCTCGCACAAGCTACTTATCTGTTCCGTGTCGAGATCGCCGCACGTCTGCCCGGACTGAAGCCCGCTCTGGTTCGCTATTGCCGGATACTGGAATGCAGCGTGCCATTGCCGCAAAGAGCCAGCCTGATGAGCATCGAGTCATCAGAGCTCCAGGATGACCCCGCGCATAAAAACCGGATCATCCTGATTGCCCTGCTGCGCAACCGTGCCGCCTATGCGCAAGCTTTTCCCGATCTTGAACTTACGCTCACCGACACCCAGGACAATACGCTGGCACGCCGTATTTTCAGACCGAAAGACTATTTGCCGGCGCCGAAAAACGCAACTGCCGGCCTGTTGGCCAACCAGGAACTCGGTATCAGGCTGCTCCTCGACACCGCCGACCTCAAACCGGTGGGCTATCGCCTGGCGCTGTTTTATTCGAACAGCTAGATCAGCCGGCCGCTGGTCAGCCTGCGCCATCTGCGCCCAACCGGACTGCAGTGCAAATTGGACAGGGATTGATTGCGGTGTTATATGACTAAAATGGATGGGGCTTATTCATTGGGGGGTTCATTGCCATGGATGTAACAACAAAGACTTTCGGGCCGGGGAACCCGGCAAGCAGGGTGCGGGATATTCCTGAACGCTGCCATGCTTGATCGGCAAACGCCGCAGGCAATGCAAAAAACTTCGGTGGTTGCGCCAGCAGACCGGGCTGCTGCCGTTCCCCGTGGAATTTTTGTAGTAACCGCTGACCGCGAACTTGCCGAAGAACTGAAGGTTCAACTCTGTTATTTTGGCCATGATGTCAGTGTCTACCACACGCTGGCGGATTTCCGGCTTGCCATTGAGCTTGCTCCCGATGTCGTGGTGCTGATGGACATCACCTTCCCAGAGGATAAACTGGGGGGAATAGGCGTCATGAAAGCGATACAGCTGGAGCGGAAAACACCGGTTGCGGTCATTTTCCTTTCCGCAATCGACACATTCCAGAGCAGACTGGAAGCGGTACGCGCCGGCAGCATCGCCTACTTGAACAAGCCGGTGAATATCGGCAATCTGGTCGACAAACTTGACGTCATGACCTCGTCCCGAATTCAGCAGCCCTATCGGGTCATGATCGTCGATGATTCGGTAGCCCTTGCCGCCTATCACGCTGCATTACTGGAACAGGCAGGAATGAGGGTCAAGGCGGTCAACAACCAGCTGAAGGTGGTTGAAGCGTTGCTTGAGTTCACCCCCGACCTGATCCTGATCGATATTTATATGCCGGAGTGCAGCGGCATGGAATTGGCCAGGGTCATTCGACAACTCGATGCTTTCGTCAGTATCCCGATCGTGTTTCTCTCTACAGAAAGCAATCTCGACACGCAGCTTTTCGCGATGGGTCTGGGCGGGGACGATTTCCTCACCAAACCGATACAGCCGGAACATCTGATCTCTTCGGTGACCAGCCGCATCCGCCGCTCCCTCCTGCTGCGCTCCTTTATGGTGCGCGACAGTCTGACCGGCTTGCTCAACCACACCGCCATCAAGGATCGGCTGGATGGTGAAGTGGCCAGGACCAGACGACAGAAAATGCCGCTGTCCTTTGCGATGATCGACATAGACCATTTCAAGCGGGTCAACGACACCTACGGGCATCCGGTGGGTGACCGCGTGATCAACAGCCTTTCACGTCTGCTCAAACAGCGGCTGCGCGCAAGTGACCTGGTAGGACGCTACGGCGGCGAGGAGTTCGCGGTAGTCCTGGTCGATGCCGATGCGGCGGTGGCAACCAGGGTCCTGGATGTGATACGCAACGACTTCTCCCAATTGCGCCATGTGGCGGAAGGAAATGAGTTTTCCGTTACCTTCAGTTGCGGGATCGCGGATGTTGCACAATTCCCGGATGCCAACAGACTGAGCGATGCCGCGGACAAGGCACTATACAAAGCCAAGCACGCCGGACGCAATCGGGTAGCGCAGGCGGATGCTTCATCCGCCGGATAGACCGGAATCCTGTGCCCGATGCAATGCTATCCAGTCGCGCCACCGTTTTTCCGTTTCGTTTGTCATGCCGGGCAGTTTCGGGTATATTTCGCCGCGCCGTTCAGACCAATGGGAGAGCGTGTCAGCCGGCATGTTGCACATGCCGGGACACCGCCGAAGGCGCAACACCCGCAACCGCTCAGGCTCAAGAACCGTTGGCACAGGCAAATCTGGAGAGCGTCGGCTATGCCGACCACCGAAGGGGCACTCGACACATGTCGAAATCTCTCAGGTACCAAGGACAGATGGGGCGCAGCGCGAATTCGTGCTGCGCCCTTTTTCATTTTTGGAAAGCAACCATGTCAATAAAGCAAACCCCCCTCAATGCGGCACACCGCGCCATGGGCGCAAAAATGGTTGATTTCGGCGGCTGGGACATGCCGGTGAACTATGGCTCCCAGATCGACGAACATCACCGGGTGCGCAACGACTGCGGCATGTTCGACGTGTCGCACATGCGCGTGGTGGACGTGAAAGGCACAGGAGTGCGCACCTTCCTGCGCTATCTGCTGGCGAACAATGTGGACAAGCTCACACAGCCCGGCAAGGCACTGTATTCCTGCATGCTGCTCGACAGCGGCGGGGTGATTGACGACCTGATCGTATATTTCATGAACGAGGACTGGTTCCGCATCGTGGTGAATGCGGGCACGGCGGACAAGGACATCGCCTGGATGAAACAGCAGGCTGCCAAGCACGCTCCCCAATTGCATATCGCCGACCATCCCGAGCTGGCAATGATCGCCGTGCAGGGTCCGAATGCCCGCGCGAAAGTGTGGGAAGCACTACCCGGCAGCAAAGAGCTGACCGGGCATCTGGTGCCCTTCAGTGCAGCGGAGATGGGCTCGATGTTCATCGCGCGTACCGGCTACACCGGCGAGGACGGATTCGAGGTGATGATTCCTGCCAAGGCCGCTCCATATTTCTGGGCGACGCTTGCAGAAAAAGGCGTCAAGCCGATCGGCCTCGGCGCACGCGACACTTTGCGTCTGGAAGCCGGCATGAATCTGTATGGCCATGACATGGACGAGACCATCAATCCGCTGGAAGCCGGACTGGCCTGGACCGTCGACTTGAAGAGCGAGCGCGATTTTATAGGCAAAGCGGCCCTGCTGGCCAACCCGCCGGCGCGCAAACTGGTCGGCTTGGTGTTGCTTGATCGCGGCGTCTTGCGCGACCACCAGAAAGTACACACCGCCCACGGCGAAGGCGAGATCACCAGCGGCAGTTTCTCACCGACTCTGGAAAAATCCATCGCGCTGGCCCGTGTGCCAAAGGAAGTGCAGATCGGCGACCAGGTACAAGCGGCAATCCGCGATAAAATGCTCGCGGCAAAAGTAGTGAAGTATCCGTTCGCCCGCAACGGCAAAGGTTTAATTTAATTTTCTTGAGGACATGACCATGAGCAACCCGGCAAATCTTAAATATACCGCATCCCACGAATGGGTCAAAACGGAAACCGACGGCACCATCAGTGTCGGCATCACCCAGCATGCCCAGGAACTGCTGGGCGACATGGTGTTCGTGGAAAGCCCGATGGTCGGCCGCAAACTCAAGGCCAAGGAAGAATGCGCCGTGGTGGAATCGGTGAAAGCCGCGGCCGATGTGTACGCCCCAGTCAGCGGGGTGGTGACAGCGGTGAACAGCGCCTTGGACAGCGCGCCCGAAGCCATCAATACCGACCCTTACGGTGCGTGGATGTTCAAGATGAAGCCTGACAATGCGGCAGCTGTCGCCGCGCTGATGGATGCCAAAGCCTACCAGGCGGCAGTGGATAGCGAAGCACACTAAACCCAGGAAGGGAGGCGTGCTGTGCGCGCCGGGGTTTTTACCCTTCCCCCTTGACCCTTCCCCCTTTTCAGTTATCTCTTCCCACCTTACCCTTCTCTGAAAGCAATCCCATGAGCACCACTGATAAATTTGTCGACCGTCATAACGGCCCGCGGGCAGGCGATGTAACAGCGATGCTTCAAAAGATCGGCGCAAGCTCAGTCGACGAACTGATCACGCAAACCGTGCCTGCCGAGATACGCCTCAAGAAACCGCTGAATTTGCCGGAAGGCATGTCCGAGTATCAATACCACCAGCATTTGCGCGGCATCGCGGCGAAGAACAAGTTGTACAAGGGCTATATCGGGCTGGGCTATTACGACACCGTCGTGCCGGCTGTCATTCAGCGCAACGTGCTGGAAAATCCCGGCTGGTATACCGCCTACACGCCTTACCAGCCGGAGATTGCCCAGGGCCGTCTGGAAGCGCTGTTGAATTTCCAGACCATGGTGATGGACTTGACCGGCATGGAGATCGCCAACGCCTCGCTGCTGGACGAAGCGACCGCCGCAGCGGAAGCGATGATCATGTTGCATGGTCTGCGCGCACGCGAGGATGCTGCGAAGAACGCTTTCTTCGTCTCGCATGAATGTTTCCCGCAGACCATAGCGGTGCTACAGACACGCGCCCGGCCGCTGGGCATCGAGTTGGTGATCGGCGACTTCAAGACTGTCACGCTGAACGACAAGTTGTACGGTGCGTTGCTGCAATATCCTGCCGCCAACGGTGTGGTGCATGACTATGCCGATTTTGTCGCACGCGCCAAAGCGCACGGCATGGCCATCGCGGTCGCGGCGGACATCCTGAGCCTGGTGCTGCTCACACCTCCCGGCGAATGGGGTGCGGACGTGGTTCTGGGTTCCACGCAACGCTTCGGCGTACCGATGGGCTATGGTGGCCCGCACGCCGCTTACTTCGCCACCCGCGATGCCTATAAACGTTCGATGCCGGGACGGCTGATCGGCGTGTCGGTGGATGCCGACGGCAATCCCGCGCTGCGCATGGCGCTGCAAACCCGCGAGCAACATATCCGCCGCGAGAAGGCCACCTCCAATATCTGCACCGCACAGGCGCTGCTGGCGATCATGGCCGGCATGTATGCGGTGTATCACGGCGCGGACGGGCTGCGCGGCATCGCCCGACAGGTGCACCTGTCCGCAGTTGCGCTCTCCGGCGAATTGAAGAGAATCGGTTATACGGTGGCTTACGACATTTTCTTCGACACGCTGAAATTGACGCACACCGACAATGTGAAGATCCATGCGCTGGCCGAAGCGGCGCAGATCAACTTCCGTTACAGCGGCGAAGGCATAGGCATTGCGCTGGACCAGACCACTTCAGTGGATGACCTGAATGCCATCCTCGCGGTATTCGCCCAAGCGGCAGGCAAGCCGGCTCCCACGCTCACCGCTGCACATGTCTCCGCGCAAGCACTGCGCGTGAAACCGCGCCAGTCGGCCATTCTCAGCCATCCGGTGTTCAATGCTTATCACTCCGAAACGGAGATGATGCGTTACATAAAACGGCTGGAGAACAAAGACCTGTCGCTGACGCATTCGATGATCTCGCTCGGTTCCTGCACCATGAAACTGAACGCCGCGTCCGAGATGCTGGCGCTCACCTGGCCGGAGTTCGCCAACCTGCATCCGTTCGTGCCGGCCGAACAGGCCGAAGGTTATCAGGAAGTGATCGCCGGCCTGGATGCCGCACTGTGCGAGATCACCGGCTTCGCGCAGATGAGCTTCCAGCCCAACAGCGGCGCCTCGGGCGAATATGCCGGGTTGCAAGTGATTCAGGCCTACCACCGTTCGCGCGGCGAAGCGCAGCGCAACGTGGTGCTGATCCCCTCTTCGGCGCACGGCACCAATCCCGCCAGTGCGGCGATGAACGGCATGCACATCGTAGTGGTGAAGTGCGACAGCACAGGCAACATCGACGTGGACGATCTGCGCGCGAAAGCCGGGGAGCACAAAGCCGACCTGTCGTGCCTGATGGTGACCTACCCCAGCACGCACGGCGTGTATGAGGAAGCTATCCGCGACATCACGCGCTTCATCCACGACAATGGCGGCCAGGTGTATATGGACGGCGCGAACATGAACGCGCAAGTCGGCCTCACCAGCCCCGGCAACATCGGCGCGGACGTGTGCCACCTCAACCTGCACAAGACCTTCGCCATCCCGCACGGCGGCGGCGGACCCGGAGTCGGCCCGATCGGCGTGGCGGAACATCTCACACCATTCCTGCCCACTCATCCGCTGGTCAAGACCGGCGGCGCACAGGGGATACACGCCGTATCCGCTGCGCCCTACGGCAGCGCGTTGATCCTGCTGATCTCCTACGGCTACATCAAGATGCTGGGCGGTGCGGGCCTGACCGAAGCGACGAAGATGGCGATCCTTAATGCCAACTACATCAAGGAATCGCTGAAGGATCATTACGCCACCCTATACAGCGGCACGCATGGCCGCTGCGCGCACGAGATGATCCTCGATTGCCGTTCGTTCAAGCGCGACGGCATCGAAGTGTCAGATATAGCAAAACGCCTGATGGACTTCGGCTTCCACGCGCCGACGACTTCTTTCCCAGTGGTGGATACGCTGATGGTGGAACCGACCGAGAGCGAATCGAAAACCGAGCTGGATCGTTTCTGCGCTGCGATGATCGCGATTCGCGGCGAGATCGACGAGGTGCTGTCCGGCAGGGCGGACAAGAGAGACAACGTGCTCAAACACGCCCCTCATACCGCGAAATCATTGGTGAGCAGCGACTGGAAGCGCAGCTACTCGCGCGAAACAGCCGCATTCCCGCTACCCTGGGTGCGCGACAATAAATTCTGGCCCAGTGTTGCGCGGGTGGATAACGTTTATGGCGACAAGAATCTGATCTGTTCCTGCCCGCCTGTCGAATCGTATGCCGATTCCTGAACCAGGAAGCCCGGCGTGGAAAACCCCAACAAGCACCGTCCCGGTTTGACCCACGCCTGGCGCGCAACCGGCATCGCATTGCAGGGCTTGCGCGCCGCGTGGCGGCACGAGGACGCCTTCCGCCAGGAAGTGCTGATCGCCGCGATCGCCATACCCGCCGCGCTGCTGCTACCGGCAAGCACACTCGGCAAAGCCTTGATGGTCGCCAGCATCCTGCTGGTGCTGATCGTCGAACTGTGTCAAAATAGAATCGGAAAATAACTCGCCAAACCGTCAACCAAGTCCCGTGGCATATTTACAAGCGCCTCAATTCCTGAAGTGTCCTATTGTTTCCGAACCTGCCCGACAAAGATGACCATCGCAAAACCGCGCTGCAATTCCTTGCTGTACCAGTTGGACATATTGACCCCCTTGCTGAAACCGACGCGGTCACCGACCTTGAGATCATCGATCTTCTGTCCGGCGATCCACACATCCTGACCCAAGTCGTTCTGAACATGGATATAGGTATAAGCTTCGGACTGGATGAATTCCATGACCTTGCCTTCATTCGGCAATTTCGATTTGATTTCGGCTTGCTCAGCCAGCCTGGCTTTCACGGCTTTGGCTTCCTCATCCGTGCCCCAGTAACCGAAGTCCCCTGCAGTGTTGCGGTTTGCATAGATCACGCTGGCCAGATATCCATCGCGGTTGGTTCCGCCGATGATGTAGAGCCGCCCGTCATGGTCGATGGCGCTGAAATTGGCGCGCGGCTGATCCAGAGGGGTGGTGTATTTCCAGGGTTCCAGTGCGCCGTCCTTGCCGACCCTGGTGATTTCGATGCTATCCAGATATTCAGCGCCCGATATCCCGCCGATGGCATACATGTAGTCACGGTAAGCGGTGCTGGAAAGGCCGTAACGGCCTTGCTGCATCGGCGTGGTGGCCTGCCATTTCTTGGTATTTCCCGCGCTGGTGTAACGCGTCCATTCGACATCGGTGATGCCGACACCCTTGGTCCGGTCGTGGCCGCCGATGATGAAGAACCGGTCATCTTCTCTCTTTACGCTGTTGACATAGCGCGGGATCGTCATCGTCTCGGGATCCAGCTTCCATTCGCCCAGGCTGCCGTCAGCCTGAAAATCGGCGTATTCGACGGTGTCGAGCAACACGCCGCCGAAACCGCCAAAGGAATAGATGCGCTTGTCGGTGGCGATGATCTTGCTGCAGCGGCGCGTCACCACCATTTCATTTTTCTCTGTTTGCCACGGGCCGAGCGTGCCATCCGGCTGGATGCGCGCGCGTTCCGCGGTGCGCAACAGAAGATGTCCATTCGGGCCTTTGCCGCCGCCCACCACATAAACGTAATCGCCATGTACCACCGCTTCCATGAAGCCGCGTTCCTCGTTCAGCGGGTGGCCTGGCTGCCAGGTTCCCAGCGTGCCATCCTTCTGGATCTGCGCGTATTCGGTTATGTTGACAAAGTTTTTGCCGTCCACCCCACCAATCAGATACATCTTGTCCTTCACCACCACCGATGCTGTGCCGGCACGCGGGGCGCTAAAGGAGGAGGTCTCCTTCCAGTCGGCGATCCACACCCGATTTGCACACCCCGACAACACCAACGCCAGCGCGGCGACCATCAACCCTGAAAATTTGGACATGCTTGACCCCTGAATGATTTTCGACCCGGTGCCGAACTGCTGCACCGGGAAATATGACTGCCTGCGCAATTGTACCTGACGGCATTGGTCCGGGCCACATGCTTGGCTGTGGCACATAGCCCAACCGCCGGCGCAATTAACAAGCGCCGTCCCGGTGATACAATTCGCGCCTTTCCATACGACCAAGGTTACACGATGCACACTCTGATTTGCGGTTCGATGGCCTACGACACCATCATGGTGTTCAAGGACCAATTCAAGAAACACATCCTCCCCGAGCAGATCCATATCCTCAACGTCGCCTTTCTGGTGCCGGAGATGCGCCGTGAATACGGCGGCTGCGCGGGCAACATCGCCTACAACCTGCAGATGCTGGGCGGAAACCCGCTGATCATGGCGACAGTGGGCGACGACTTTGCACCTTATGCCTCGCGTCTGGAAAAGCTCGGCTTGAATCAAACGCACCTCCGCCATGTGCCGGACAGTTTTACCGGGCAGGCCTTCATCACCACCGACCTCGACGACAACCAGATCACCGCGTTCCATCCGGGCGCGATGGGGCAGTCGCATCTGAACAGCGTCGCCATGGCGAAAGAGGTATCCCTGGGCATCGTCTCGCCGGACGGGCGCGAGGGCATGATCCAGCACGCGCTGGAATTCACCGAACTTGACATCCCATTCGTGTTCGATCCGGGACAGGGGATGCCGATGTTCTCCGGAGCAGAATTGTTGATGTTTATCGAGCAGGCCAGTTACGTCACCGTGAACGATTACGAAGCCAAGCTGTTGCTTGACAAGACCGGCCAGACGCTGGCCGGAATAGCGCAACGCGTAAAAGCGCTGATTGTCACGCTGGGAGCAGACGGTTCGCTGGTCTATGCCGGCGGCAAGCAGATCGCCATACCCACACCCAAACCACATGCCGTCGTCGACCCGACCGGCTGCGGCGATGCCTATCGCGCCGGCTTGCTGTATGGTATCCAGAATGATTGGGATTGGGAGACTACCGGACGCCTCGCCTCGCTGATGGGTTCGCTCAAGATCGCCAGCCGCGGCGGACAGAATCACAAATACTCTCGTGCCGAACTGGCGGGCATGTTTGAACAGCACTTCGGTTACGGCATCAAGCTGTAGCTGCTGCCGTCATTCCCGCTTGCGCGGGAATGACGATGTTTTCCGGATGCAACTCATGGAAACCAAACTCTTCACACACATTGCAGCCGCCATCCACGGCGCGACGCATCGCCCCTTCGAAGTACTTGCAGCATCGTCCGTCGGTGGGGGTAGCATCAACAAAGCGTATCGTTTAAATGGAGCGGACGGTTCGCGTTTTTTCCTCAAGCTCAACGATGCCCGGTATCTGCCGATGCTCGTCGCCGAAGCAGAGGGACTGAATGTAATCGCAGCAACGAACTCCATCCGCGTGCCCCGGCCCATCGCGCACGGAATAGCAGGCACGCAAAGCTATCTGGTGCTGGAACATCTGGAATTGAGCTCAAGCGGCGATGCAAAGCTGCTGGGCGAACAGCTCGCCGCATTGCATCGCTGTTCGTCAAAGCAATTTGGCTGCACACACGACAACTTCATCGGCACGACGCAGCAACCAAATGGCTGGTCGGATGATTGGATAACCTTCTGGCGCAAGCAGCGTCTGGGTTTCCAATTGCGGCTTGCGGCGCAAAACGGTTACGGCGGCCAGTTGCAGAGCCTGGGCGAAAAGTTGCTGGACGCACTGCCTGCCTTCTTCATCGGCTATGAACCGCAACCCACGCTGCTGCACGGCGATCTGTGGAGCGGCAACCACGCATTTCTTGCGGACGGCACACCGGCGATCTTCGACCCCGCGATATATTATGGCGACCGCGAATGCGACCTGGCGATGACGGAGCTGTTCGGCGGCTACCCCGCAGATTTCTATGCCGCCTATCGCGCCGCATATCCGATGGATGCGGGCTATTCCACCCGCCGCGATCTCTACAACCTGTACCACATCCTCAATCACGCCAACTTGTTTGGCGGGGGCTATGCGCGACAGGCCGGACAATTAATGCAGAGACTGCTCAGCGAAGTCTCCTGAGTGTGCATAACCAAAATGCGCGGTGCCTTCTCCCTTTATGGCACATCACCAGTGCTTCGCCACCGGATTCTTGCATCTCACCTGGAACAGTTGCCGGTCTTCGAGCCGTATCGCGCTCATCGGCCCGCCCCACAAACAGCCGGTGTCGAGCGCGATGACGCGCGGTTCAACCTTCAACCCCAGCGCCGACCAGTGGCCGAAAATGACGGTGGCATCGCGGCTGGCACGCCTGGGGATGTCGAACCACGGCAGGTATCCAGCGGGGATGTTCTCCACCCCGCCCTTGAATTTGAATTCCATCTCGCCTTCCTTGGTGCAGATGCGCACGCGGGTCAAAGCGTTGACGATGACGCGCAGGCGCTTGTAGCCGGTAAGTCCTTCATCCCATTGGTGCGGGGTGTTGCCGTACATGCGCGCGAGGAACACCGCATAGTCGTCGCCACGCAAGGCTTGTTCCACTTCGTGCGCCAGGCTGACCGCCTGTTTGACGCTCCATTGCGGCAGCAAACCGGCGTGGACGAGCACGTAGCCATCTTGTGCATAAAGCAGGCGTTGATCGCGCAGCCAGTGCAACAGTTCGTCGCGATCGGGTGCTGTGAGAATCTCGTCCAGCGTGTCGTTGCTGTTCAGTTCCGCCACACCTTCCGCAACGGCGAGCAGATGCAGGTCGTGGTTGCCCAGCACGGTGATCGCGCTGTCGCCGAGCGACTTCACCAGCCGCAACACTGCCAGAGAATCCGGTCCGCGGTTCACCAGATCGCCGACCAGCCAGAGCCGGTCCACTGCCGCATCGAAGCGGACAGTCTCCAGCATATGCACCAGTTCGGCGCAGCAGCCCTGCACATCACCCACCGCATAAATCGCCATTGCGCTTACCTGCCCGTAATACCTGTAAAATAGCCTACCAGATTATCGTGCCGTTTCGATGAAATCCATCCATTATTTCAAAAACAAAGCTTCGCAATCCTACAACCTGCTGTTGATCGGAGTGGCATTGAGCTTCCTGCCGATGCTGAATCTGTATTACGTCGGCGAGGAAGCCATCTTCCCGATCACATCAATGGAGATGTGGCAGCAAGGCGCATGGCTTAAGCAGTACCTGTATGGCGGTGATGTCCAGCACAACCCGTTGTTCAATTGGCTGATCATCTCTTTTGCCTATCTGTTCGGCTGGACGAACGTGCTGGAGATTGCGCGCAGCCTGACCATCTGCGCCACGCTTACCACTGCGTCGGTGCTCGCCTGGCTGGTTTGGCGGCTGTTCCACGAGCGCAACTTCGCCGCTTTTGCCGCGCTGACCTATTTGACTTTCAACGATGTGCTGATGTACCGGGGCTGGCTGGCCTACGTGGATCCGCTATTCGCGATGTTCATCTTCAGTGCCATCGCCGCACTGTGGATCGCATGCGTGGAGCAGAGCCGCGGCCTGCTGTGGCTGGCAACAATCGCGCTGACCTGCGCCTTTCTCAGCAAGGCATTCACCGCTTATGTGTTTTACGGGGCTGCACTTGTCGTGCTGGCGCGCAGCCCAGCCAGCCGTAAGCTGCTGTTCAGCCCGGTGTCGCTGGCGGCACATGCCGCGATGCTGCTCGCGCCGTTGCTCTGGTTCGCGTTGATACCTGCCGGTCACAGCCAGAGTGGGCGCATGTTTGAGGAGATCCTGTCCAAACTGGTTTTCCCCTCCGTCAGCGACTACCTGACCAAACTGCTGTTGTTCCCGTTGGAAATCCTGGCCGGTACGCTTCCCATAGGTGCACTGTTGATTTACTTCACAGTGCGCAGGCGCATCTCCCAGGCCGAGACACAGCCGGAGCATTTCCGCAGCGCTGTAATGATCGCCACGCTGAATTTTCTGCCCTACTGGCTCGCGCCATACAGCAGCATCCGTTACCTGTTACCGATCTACCCGTTGTTCGCACTGATCGTTGCCCGGCTGGTCTGGCGTTCAGGCGATATAGCGATGCATACCACGCGGCGCTGGCTTGCCGCTACTATCGCACTCAATTTTGCGCTGGGACTGGTGGTATATCCTATTTACCAGAGACTATACCGCGGCGAGAACTACGCGCAGACCGCTGCCGACATCATCTCCATCACCCGGGAACAGCCGCTTTATGCGGACAACCCGACCGCTGCGGGACTGAATGTAACAGCCTATATCAACCAGCAGCGCTACCCGCAGATGGCGCTGCAATGGCCGCCCCAGAGCGTGGAATCCGGATTCATCATCTCCATGGGCAATGCCTCTCCCCTGGATAGAACCGTCAAGGAATATCAACTCGGCGGGGACAAGCTGTATTTACTGTGTCGCGGAACCGCCTGCGAGCATGTATTACCTATAAAATAACGCGTCAGATTATTGTATTGCTTAGATGAAACCTATCCCATTCAACAAACCCTTCATCATCGGTCGCGAATTATCGCTGATCGCCGATGCGGTCGCACAGGGCCACCTGTCCGGCGATGGCGCTTACACCAAGCTGTGCCATAACTGGTTCGAAAACAAGCTCGGCTGCCGCAAGGCGTTGCTCACCCATTCCTGTACCGGCGCGCTGGAGATGGCCGCGATACTCTGCGGCATCCAGCCCGGCGATGAAGTCATCCTGCCTTCCTACACCTTTGTGTCCACCGCCAATGCCTTCGTGTTGCGCGGCGCGGTGCCGGTGTTCGTGGACATACGTCCTGACACGCTGAACATCGACGAGAACCTGATCGAGGCGGCCATCACCCCCAGAACCAAAGTGATAGCTCCGGTGCATTATGCAGGCGTGCCGTGCGAAATGGATCGCATCATGGCGATCGCCGCCAAACACGATCTGCTGGTCGTCGAAGACGCGGCCCAAGCCCTGCTTTCCACGTACAAGGGCAGGGCGCTGGGCAGTATCGGGCATTTCGGCTGTTTGAGTTTTCATGAGACCAAGAACATCATCAGCGGTGAAGGGGGCGCGTTGCTCATCAATGATGCGCGCTTCACCGAACGCGCCGAGATCATTCGCGAGAAGGGCACCAACCGCAGCCAGTTCTTCCGCGGCGAAGTGGACAAGTACACCTGGGTGGACATCGGCTCGTCCTATCTGCCCAGCGAACTGGTCAGCGCATTTCTCTATGCGCAACTCGAACGCGCCGATGAGATCATCGCCAAGCGGCGCGGTATCTGCACCGCCTATGCCGCGCAACTTGACGACCTGCAACAAACCGGACACCTGCACCTGCCCACTTCTGACGAGAACAGCAACGGGCACATGTTTTACATCCTGCTGGATAGTCTGGCTACGCGCAGCAAGCTGATCGCCCATCTTAAGGCGCAGGGTATTCTTACGGTATTCCATTATGTGCCGTTGCACTCCGCCCCAGCCGGCAGAAAATTCGGTCGAGTCGGCAGTTCCATGCAACAGACCGATGCGCTCAGCGAACGACTGCTGCGCCTGCCGCTGTATTACGAAATGACTGAAGCAGACATTTCGCGTGTCTGCCTGGCCATACACGAATTCTTTTCCGGCTGATTCTGTTCGCACGATATGAAAATTTGCAGCGCATGCAGCGCCCGCTTTGACAGCAGCGGCTGGAATTGCCCTGAATGCGGTCACGCCCCACCCCTGGTAAACGGATTTCCCGCACTGGCAGCAGAACTTGCCGATACCAGCGAAGGATTTAACCCGGAGTATTTTGAGCAACTTGCCGGCCTGGAAGCGGGCAACTTCTGGTTCCAGTCGCGCAACACTTTGATCCTGCTGTTGCTCAGGCAACATTGCCCAACCCTGCAATCGTTTCTGGAAATCGGTTGCGGTACCGGCTTCGTGCTTTCCGGGGTAGCGTCCGCCTTTCCCTCTGCCACATTGGCCGGCGCGGAGATTTACAGCACCGGCCTGCAATATGCCGCGCAACGTGTGCCCGGTGCGCAATTCATGCAAATGGATGCGCGCAGCATCCCATTCGAATCGCATTTCGATGCGCTCGGTGCTTTCGATGTGCTGGAACATATTGAGGAAGACTCCACCGTGCTGGCGCAGCTATGTGTGGCCCTCAAACCCGGCGGCATCCTGGTTCTCACCGTGCCGCAACATCCTTTCCTTTGGAGCAGCCAGGACGAAATGGCCTGTCATGTGCGCCGCTATACCGCGAAGGAATTGAAGCAAAAGGTAGCAACTGCAGGTTTTGATATCGTGGACAGCGGTTCTTTCGTTGCTCTGTTGTTTCCGTTGATGTGGCTTTCACGCCGCTTCGACAAGAACAATAAAGAGGGTCATCACGACCCGATGGCCGAACTTCGAATCGGCAGAGTCGCGAATCTCATCCTGAGCGCGTTCATGTCCGTGGAGTTGATGTTCACCCGTATCGGCGTTCGTTTCCCGGCAGGGGGATCGTTATTTCTCGTCGCACGTAAACGTGGCGCTGCTTAGCCCTGGCTTGCCACCACCAGCCCCAGCACGATCAGCGTGACGCCCGCCACCTTGAAAGAGGTGATCGGCTCCTGAAAGAAGAAACCGCTGGCCAGCAGCACCAGCACGAAGGTCAACCCCATGAACGGATAGGCGTGGCTGAGTTGCAGCTTGGTCATCGCAGCCATCCAGCAGAATGCCGCCAGGAATGCCGCAAACAGCGCGCTGATGATCCACGGATTGAGCAGCAGGTGCAGCAGGAAGCTGATCTTATCCGGCAGCGGTTCCGGCAGCGCGCCTGCCTTGAGCACCTGCCACTTGATCGCGATCTGGCCGTACACGGTGAGTACGATAGTGAGAAAGATGTAGAAGTAGCTCATGGTGTCATGCGGTGATAAATATCCTGCGGGTTGCCGAATGAAAATCCCAGGGAAGCGTACAGATTGAGCGCGCCAAGATTTGAGGCCGAAATCGAACTCCTGATTTCCCTGTGGCCCGCCGCCAGCAATTCGCTGCATACCGCGCTCCACCAGTATTTCGCCCGGCCCTTGCCGCGCTGTTGTTCCGCCAGCGCGTGCAGCACCAGGCTGTCGCCGCTGCAGCCGATGAATCCCGCCAATCCGCCCTGCCAATACAGCCCATAGACTTGCCCGGCTTCCAGCAATTGCTTGAGCCAATTGTCATAGCGCAGATCGGCAGCGGCCTTGGTCAAATTGAAATCGCGATGAAAACGGCCATGCTCGAACGCACCGTGACTGATCGCCAATGCCCGTTCATCGGCAACCTGTTTCGAGACGGTCGCATCCGGATGCTCAACCGGGCGCAACCGCTCGGCATTGCATCGCGGCTCGAGCAGCGTGTCGCAATAGTAGAAGTGGTAATCATGCAGTAGCCGCTTGTCCGCCAGCGGATCGACCCTGATGGTATGGTGTCCCGCTGTTTGCCCGGCCTGTCGCAACGCAGCCTCCGAGTATTCGGCCAGTTCCCAGGTCGGTATGCCGAACGCCGCCGTGTCCCACGGCGTGGCCTTAATCAGCGCGTTCATCGAACGTGGCGCGCCTGACGATATACAACGGACGTTTCTTGCTCTCATCGAAGGTCTTGCCGAGATAGATGCCCATGATCCCCAGTATGGCGATAATGACGCCGCCGATGAAATAAAGCGAAACGATCAGACTGTTCCAACCGGGGATCGCCGAACCGTAAAACAGCGCGTGCCCAAGAATGTACACGCCATAGCAAAAAGCCAGAAACGCCATCAGAAAACCAAAACGCACCGCCAGGCGCAGTGGCTTGTCGGAATAGGCGATGATGGACTCGGTAGCCAGTTTCCACAGTTTGGCAAAAGTGTAAGTGGAGTTGCCCTCGAATCGCTCGGCATGTTCCACCTCAATGCTGGCGGTGGGGAAACCCATCCACTGCACCAGGCCGCCGAAGAAACGCAATTGCTCGCGCATGCGCAGGAAATTCGCCACCACCTTGCGCGACATGATGCGGAAGTTGCCGGTCTGTCCGTCGTATTCTATATCGGCGAGATAACTGAACAGCTTGTAGAACAGCCACGAGGTAAGACGCTTCAACAGCGGATCGCTCCGCGCACCGCGGCGTGCAAGCACGATGTCATATCCTTCCTGTGCCTTGGCATATAAGCGCGGGATTTCCTCCGGCCGGTCCTGCAAGTCGCAATCCATCACCACCACCCAGTCACCGTGGCAATGATCCAACCCTGCGGTGATGCCGTAGTGCTGGCCGAAATTGCGGCTGAACTGGATGCCTCTCACGCGCGGATCGGCCGCGGCGAGACGCTCGATCACTTGCCATGACCCGTCACCCCCGCAATCTTCGACCAATACCATTTCAAAGTCGGACGAGATGCTTTCCAGCGCAGTCTTGAGACGGAGATACAGTTCGTCGAGACAATGCTCGGCCTTGTATACCGGGATGATGATGGAAAGGAGCGGGGCGTGATTCCTCATTTTTTGGATTGTTTGTTCATGATGAAATCCGTGCAATAGTCCGGCATATTTCTGAAACGGGTTTTTAAATTAAATTGGATGATATGCGGTGTCATGATCGGTGCACTAAATATTCCGGGCAAATTGTCTCATAATCCAGCTCGATATCCTGCCAGCTTTGAATGAATTGTGGTTGTTCATCGTTGTGCCAAACACATCGGAAAGAGCCACCGTCACTGTTGCCGCCAACGGCTCGCTGGTCACCATGCCGCATGGCTCTGCCCTGGCGGGGTGTGCGGTACGTCGATTTCAGTCTGGCCAATTCGGCATGGCAACCCGGCATATCGCCCAGCGCATAAATTGCCATCGCGCTTATCCCCTTTGGGATTACCTGTAAAATAGCGTACCAGAATATTGCGTCATCCCGATGAAATCCATCAATTTCTTTAATAATCGCGCGCCGAGCTTGCAACTGCATGGTATTGGCCATGTCTTTCATGCGCAGCCGCACAAATCGAAGCTTGAGCGTTTTTGTATCAGCCATCATTCAATCATGCGGGAACCGACTATTAAAGGGAATGAGTATGGGCGATACCGATAAGCAAGTTTGGCTGGTGCTGTCCCACGCCTTCAATATGGATGGACGAGCAGCTAGCCAGACCATTACCGACAAAATCCCGCACCTTCTCAAATTTGGAATAGAACCAATTGTGGTGAGCGGCGTATTGGGAAGCAAGGATAAAGTTATAGAGCATCACCAGGTTCTACCCGCTTTGCCCGTGGCCTTGCGATTTGATTTGCGTCACTACCTGCGGCGCCGAATCTCCATTCCCGGCATATACCGGATTGCAATGACCGTGATTACTTTGGCGCTTTTGCCTTTCTACCTGGTCGAAAAGCTTTTCATCCGCGTTGAAACCAGTTGGTCGTGGGCAATATCCGCTTATTTCGCCAGCGGTCGCCTCATCCGTACGCGCAAGCCAGCGCTTATTTACTCGACCGGCGGGGCTTATGCGGCACATTTGGCGGGTTACTGGTTGAAACTACGATTCAATCTGCCCTGGCTCGCCGAAGTTCATGATCCGATGATCTTTGCCGGACAAACGGAAAAAAGAATGCGCATGCGCTTTTCCGCCTGGCTGGAGGGTAAAATCTGCAAGCATGCTGATGTGGTTTGGTGGTTTACCGAGGAAGCTTTGGCGAGGGCACAAGCCCGGCATCCAGAGCTGTCCGGGCGCGGGCATTATCTTATCCCGGGCGCCAATGCCCCGGAATTCTCGCGTGTGCCTTATCAGCGCGGCAAACATCTGGTGATCGGGCATTTCGGCTCATTGGCAGAAACGCGCAATCTGGAAGCGTTTCTGCGGGGGTTATGCAGGTTTACAGAAGCAGACCCGCAACGTGCGGAGCAGATCAGACTGCATCTTTATGGTGGCGGCATTGATGACGTTTCTGCCCGAGCATTGCGTGATTTTCCCTATCCTTCGGTGATTGAACAGTTTGGCCGCCTTGAGACTGACCCAAAAACGGGAGAAAGGGGACGGGATCGGGTGCTAAAGCGCATGAACGCTGCCGACTGTTTGCTGCTATTACACGGAACAGTCCCATTCTGTGAAGAGTACATTCCTTCGAAAATGTACGAATATCTTTGGACGCAGCGCCCAATACTGGCCCTAGTCTGGCACAATCCACAAATGGAACATATGCTGCGCGAACTTGGGCATTGGGCAGTAGCAGCAGATGATGCAGATTCCATAGCGGCAGCGCTTGAAGACTTGCACGCTCGCTGGATGCAAGACGGGCTCGCCGACACGGGGAAGCCATCGCCTTACACTGCGGAAAATGCCACACGCCAGATTATCGCTTGGGCTCGCGCTGCTTAGTGCTCAAATTTTCGCATGGATTGTATGCTTTATTAATCAAAAATGAATGATGTCGTTCTTTACTGCAAGTCATATCACCGCGATGTGCTCAGGGCTGCACGGCTTGCCGGGAGTATTCGCCGCTTTAATCCTCACAACTTGCCGTTTTATCTTTCTTGTCCGGCAGCTGATATGCAATTGTTCAGGGACACCATTGGTGGCGACGGGGTGATATTTTTGGAAGACGAGGAAATTGTCGCGGCAAATTCTTCTCTCGACCAGAAAGTTCTGGACATCATGCCCGGTGCTGTATCGCAACAGATCGTGAAATCAGAGTTCTGGCGGCTTGGGATTAGTGACAATTATGTGTGCATTGACTCCGATGCTTATTTTATCCGTGACCTTGGCAAGGAGGACTTCCTGGCGCCTACCGGTGATCCCTATACGGTGATGAACGAAAGTCTGGAGCTTCGATTGTTCGGTGCGCTACACCGGCATTCGAGAGTTGCGCGCAATATCGATTCGGACTGCAAAGCCATCATGGGCATCCTTGGACGCACCGGGAGGCATTATGATTTTGGGCCATTACCTGTGGTGTGGAGCCGGCGCGTTTGGCTGGACCTTGCTGAAAAGTTTCTTGAGCCTCGCAAAATGAATTTCTGTGATGCGATGAAGCTATTTCCATCAGAAATGCGCTGGTATGGCGAGGCGTTATTGAAATTCCGGTCGATTGAGCTGTGGCCTGTTGAAACACTGTTTCGTTGTTATCATTATGAGCAGCAGTATTATGATGCGAAAAAAACAGGCGAAAATGACAAAGTGTTAAGGCAAGTCTTTCTTGGAGTATGCAGCCAATCCAATTGGGATAAGGAATTGGAATACGGCCCTGACAAAAAGGGGTTGTTATCCAGATTTGTGCGTGCGGTAAAGCGCCGCGTTCTGAGGCGGCTGGCTTAGGAATTGCTTGGATATTTCCGGGGTGAACCGGATCGTGTAATGGATGCAGAGGGTGCAATAACTGGCAATACTTTACTTATGGAACAAACAGTTCTGTCCAAAAAAACCGAACCTGCACATGGGCGATTCAAGTTCATAAACTTTGATGCCACGAAAGTACCCGCAATGAATCGCAACCAGCTAAACCTGCCGACGTGGGTGTTATTAGCACTGAGCAGCATGCTGCTTTTCGTCTTCACACTGCCCCATTCCATGGCATTGCGCCAAGTCTTATTGGTCTCGGCCTTCTTGGTTTCTGCAAGAGCATTTTTGACTTCATTGCGGCAACAGCAGAACGAGCTTATTTCTGCGCTGACAATCTACGCGATTTTGCAGTCATGGATGTTAGTCGTTGCGCTGTTTATTGCCGACCAGGCTAATCCATCTCTATTGGCGTGGAAAGGTCAATGGCTCACAACAACGCTGTGCTTTGTTATCGGAACAGGACTGGCTGCCATGCTTATGGGCGCGCGTTTACGCAAACCTTCGTCGGTGATAGCTCTGGTCGTTGCCATCCCAATAACTTTGCTCATTGTCACCAACAGTGCAACTGTACTTTATGACATTTTGCATCTTGAAGCCTTCATAACCCACCATCCAGGAATCACGGATCACACCGCAAATATTGGCTATGCGATTGCCTTGCTCGAACCATTATTGGTTGCGGATATGCTGAGCAGGGTGGGGAGACAAACCCCGCTGCTGCCCGTACCTACCTGGGTGGTCAGCCTCATTCTTGGAGTATCTGTCTTCGCCCTGGTAACTGCATCATCCAGGAATGGATTGCTGACAATGTTATTGGCTTTCATCCTGGGTGGGATAATGATGCTGTCTGAGTTGCGCAAGATTTATTCGCCAAAGCGGATCGCCGCATTCTTTTTAATTGGCACGCTTTTAATTTTGGGATATGTCGGCATTGCTTTAAAAAGCGACCCGCGCTGGCAAAATTTCGCGGAAACTGTACCTATTGCCTGGGATATTGATCGCGACACGCGCTGGCTAAATACCCCCGGATATGATTTGCCATTATTACAAAGCGGTGAGCCTGTCGAATTTTCCGCATATTACCGCATAGCCTGGGCACACGAAGCTTGGCGCATGTTACTTGCCCACCCTTGGGGCACTGAAATTTCGCGTGATACTTTTTACCGCCTTGAGCTCGCCAAGTACGGCCATGCAGGCATGGCTCACAGCCATAATGGATGGCTTGATTTCGGCCTGAATTTTGGCTTTCCAGGCTTGGCCTTGTGGGCAATTTTTCTTTATCTGCTGGCTCGCACAGGATGGCGGGCATGGCAGAAATTCAACGACCCGCTCGGTTTTTCGCTTACCCTGTTAGTTGTTATGTTTACCTTCCGTGCGTTATTTGACTCAATTTTCCGGGACCACATGATCGAGCAATTCATGCTGGTTGCCGGCTTACTCCTGGGCGCGCTTACCTTTAACAAAAAGCTGGCTGAACCGACATAGGCAACAGGAACAAACATTGGTGGTTCCACAAATGTCACAGTTTGGCCGGCAAGTTCTGCCGGTAAATTATTTCATATTCACGCGCCACTACACGCCAATTACGTTCAAATTGCGGTACCGGTTCGCTGCGGTGCAGTTGTCGTTCAAGTGCGCGCGCCCATGTTTCAATTGAAACTGAAAGTGGCAATACCGCACCTGCGGAAGGCGTAACCTGCGCGGCAGCCCCACACACATCCGAAATCACCACCGGAACCTTTGCAGCCATCGCCTCGCTGATCGCCATGCCGTAAGGTTCTGCTCTGGCCGGGTGCAGCAGCACATCAAAATCAGCATAGTTAACATGATCGTTCCAGCCTAATAATCGATAGCCGCCGTGCCAACCCGCAAACAGATGTTGCACTTCTGCGGCGACCGGACCTGCTACCCATAACTGCAGATTGGGGCGGGAGTGGCGCATGCTTGCGACTATCTCGGCCGCGAAAGCCAGGCCCTTGCGTTTCCACTCTGTGCCGACGAAGCCGATCACACCGCCATCTGCGGGAACACTGTGTTCCGCACGCAACCGCGCTGCAATGACTCCGGGCACGACCGCAAAGGTGAGTTTGTGCGCAAATTTCGGATAATAGTGCGCCAACTGTTGCTTGATAAATTGCGAATTCGGAACAATATGTGATGCATTTGAAAGCTCGCGATGTTCCAGAAACAATTGCATCACCACGCGCAACGAAAGCAGCCTCCACCACGACTTTTCAAAAATCGTGGCAAAAGGCGGGCCGTGGAAAGTGGTGATGTGGTGTGAACTCAGCCGCTCGTGGCTGTGTATCAGCCAGCCTGGATGCGGGTTCGTCTCCAGCCAGCGCGCAACCCTTTTACCAAAGCGCAACAGGGAAAGCCAGCGCGGTCGCGGCGCAATTGTGCCCAGTTCGTGAACGATGATGCCATGCGGTCTGTCGGCCAGACACACCTCGCACAGCACTTCGACCTGATGACCCAGATCGCGCAACTCGCGGGTGATTTCCCACACATAACGTTCCATGCCGCCTACCGGACCGTAACGACGCACCACGTGCAGCACTTTCAGCTTTTTGTCGGACGTTGCATTCATCGGCTTTACTGATAATGCCGGTATAATCCGGCTTCAGGCTCAAGACCCGCATAGTATGCAAAACCCCGCAGAAAAACTATCCCTGTTATTCCGGGCCCGATGTTGCAATGCAGGACCTCGGAGATGTGCTGATAACCCCATCCAAGCAAGTCGAGCCCACAGCTTGCATCCCGGTTCTTCATGAATGAAATATGCGGCTTGTTCAAAAACTAAAATCTCTGATTCCCAACCTTGTGCCTGCGCCAGGAAAAGTCTTCGATCCTGCCAGTAGCAAAGTACGTTCCGGGAAAAGTGATTACCGGCCCGACATCGATGGCCTGCGCGCCATCGCGGTACTGGCTGTGGTGGTTTTTCATGCCTTCCCCTCGCTGGCTCATGGGGGGTTCGTCGGTGTTGACATATTTTTTGTGATTTCCGGCTACCTGATCTCCAAACACATTTGGGAAGAGTTGGGTACGGGGACGTTCAGCATCAGGACATTCTATGCCCGCCGGGTCAGGCGCATCTTTCCGGCACTGAGTGTAGTTCTGCTTGCCTGTATGGCTATGGGTTGGTTGATCCTGACGCCGGGCGAGTATGAGCAATTGGGCAAGCACATCGTTGCCGGCGCCGCATTCATGTCCAATATCATCTTCTGGAAAGAATCGGGTTATTTTGACAATGCTGCCGAGACAAAGCCTTTGCTTCATCTCTGGTCGTTGGGAATCGAAGAACAGTTTTATATCGTATGGCCTTTGTTTTTGGCTTTTTTCTGGCGTTACACCAGGCACTTTGGCTGGGCGTTGCTTGCCGTCCTGGCAGTTTCATTATCCTACAGCGTCGTGGTCGTGCGTCATGATGCAGTAGCCGATTTTTATTCTCCCCTGACCCAATTCTGGGAGTTGGCCTTGGGCGCCGGACTGGCATATATGGCGGCGCTCAAGCCAGCCATAAGTGTTGCGAGCCGCTCTTTCATCTCCTTTATCGGGCTGGGCCTGATACTGGGTGCTGTCTTCACCATGGATCCCGGCTATGCATTCCCCGGCGCCTGGGCGTTGCTACCCACTTTGGGTGCGGCCTGCCTGATCTATGCCGGCGCGGACGCCGGGCTGAACCGGCAGGTGCTATCGCATCGATTGCTGGTGTGGGTCGGACTCATCAGTTATCCGCTTTACCTGTGGCATTGGCCGTTGCTTTCATTTGCACGGATCATGGAATCCGGAAGACCTGCGGTTGAAGTGAGGCTCTGGCTGGTTGCGGCGAGTTTCGTGCTGGCGTGGCTGACTTACAAATTTCTGGAGCGGCCGGTCCGCGCCAGACCAAGGTCCAGGAATATCGTTTTGATGCTCTGTTTGACGATGTTTTTGCTCGGCGCAGCCGGATTGATCGTTAAGAAGCTGGATGGATTCAAGTCTCGCCAGTTTTCAATGTTGAATGGTGAATCAGGCACCATCATGCTCGGATCAGATCGGGGAAAATTACACAACCAGTGCGGTATTTTATAGACTCGGCACGATGAAGATTGAACTTTGTCCATGCGTCTCAGTCAGATGCGCATGGACAAAGAAGATGCAAGATTTCAAACATTGGAGCGGTTGCACGAGCGGCGTAAGCAGGTCGTGCGATTGCATCGCAAAGG
>JBGSKJ010000108.1:0-3728 GCA_041741275.1 Gallionella sp. | reverse complement strand
CCTTTGCGATGCAATCGCACGACCTGCTTACGCCGCTCGTGCAACCGCTCCAATGTTTGAAATCTTGCATCTTCTTTGTCCATGCGCATCTGACTGAGACGCATGGACAAAGTTCAATCTTCATCGTGCCGAGTCTATAAGGAGAGAAGTATGGAAGACCTGAAAATCAATAACGATGCCTTGTTCATTTTGCTCGGCGCCATCATGGTACTGGCGATGCACGCGGGATTCGCCTTTCTGGAACTTGGCACGGTGCGCAAGAAGAACCAGGTGAACGCGCTGGTCAAGATACTGACCGATTTCGCGGTTTCGACCCTGGCGTATTTTTTCATTGGTTATGTGATCGCTTACGGCGTGAATTTCTTCACCGGCGCGGAACAGCTCGCGCAAAAGAGCGGCTATGAGCTGGTGAAATTCTTCTTCCTGCTGACATTTGCCGCAGCTATCCCGGCCATCGTGTCCGGCGGCATCGCCGAGCGTGCCAGGTTCCACCCGCAGATGGCGGCGACCTTTATGCTGGTCGGTTTCATCTATCCGTTCTTTGAAGGCATCGCATGGAATCATCGCTTCGGTATCCAGGACTGGATGAGCGCGACCTTCGGCGCGGAGTTCCATGACTTCGCCGGTTCGGTCGTGGTGCATGCGGTGGGCGGCTGGATCGCGCTGGCCGCGGTGCTGCTGCTCGGCGCGCGGCGCGGACGCTATTCCAAGGAAGGGCGCATCTCCGCGCATCCGCCCTCCAGCATCCCGTTCCTTGCATTGGGCGCGTGGATACTCACGGTGGGCTGGTTCGGCTTTAACGTGATGTCGGCGCAAACCATCGATCACATCAGCGGACTGGTCGCGGTGAACTCGCTGATGGCGATGGTGGGCGGCACGCTCACCGCGTTGTGGTTCGGCAAGAACGACCCGGGCTTCGTGCACAACGGCCCGCTGGCCGGGTTGGTGGCGATATGCGCCGGTTCCGACCTGATGCACCCGATCGGCGCGTTGTGCGTCGGCGGCGTGGCGGGAGCATTGTTCGTGGTGATGTTCACGCTGACGCAGAACCGCTGGAAGATCGACGACGTGCTGGGCGTTTGGCCGCTGCATGGCCTGTGCGGTGCGTGGGGCGGGATAGCCGCGGGGATATTCGGCCTCAAGGCGTTCGGCGGGATAGGCGGGGTGAGTTTCTTGGCGCAGGTGTGCGGCACGTTGCTCGGTGTGACAATCGCCTTTGTTGGCGGCTTGCTGGTATATGGCGTGCTTAAAAAACTGGTCGGCATACGCTTGAGTGCCGAAGAAGAATTCAACGGCACGGATCTCAGCGTGCACAGAATTTCGGCAACACCGGAGCGCGAGTCGGGCTGGTAAGGTTTGTTGAATGTTACCATTTAATATTGCGTAATTCGCTACACGGTATGCCGCAAGGTATCGAGGGTTGGGCTTGCGCGTAACCTTGGGCTTCGATATCACAACCCAAGCTGAATGGCTGTGTGGTAATGGATTCGGCGCCTTTGATATGTGGCATCACTTTGTCAGTTAATCGCCAGTCAGAACCGAGCTTGTTTTTGGAAATCCCTTGCAAGGTACTTTGCCGTTGTACCCGCTCACACTAGGAACCCGATAACATCCGGTGCAGCAGTGCCATCTGTACCAGCATGCGATTGCGCGCTTCGGCGATAATGACGCTGCGCGGCCCGTCAAGTATACGATCAGTCACGGAGACGCCTCTGCGTACCGGCATGCAATGCATGAAGCGGCAGTTACCGGCCGCATTCTCGAACCAGGGTTCGTCCACACACCAGTCCCCTGGCTCGGGTTTGATCTCGTCTTCGGCGCGCTTGTTGCCATAATGACGCGCGGAGGCCCATGAGTTGGCGTAAATGACATGGCTGCCTTGCATCGCGCTGGAACGATCATCGGTCTCAGTCACCGAACCGCCGCTTATTGCCGCCGCTTGTCGCGCCTTGTACATAATGGCATCCGGCAGCTCAAAGCCCTCCGGCCTTAATACCGTAACATCCATCCCGCGCAGAGCAGCCATATGCACCGTTGCCGCCGGCACTGCGAACGGCAGAGGTCTCGGATGCCAGGTCCAGGACAGTACGAACTTTCCGCTGTTGGCAGCTATTCCCAGATCGTCCATGGTTTTCCAATCGGCAAGGCTTTGGCAAGGGTGATTGATTGCCGATTCCATGTTGATGTATGGCTTGTCGACCAGTGATGTCAACTCGCGAAATTCGCGATCATTAAGGTCATCATCGAGATTTTCTCTTTTCGCAAAAGCGCGAATACCGATGGCATCGCCATAGGACGCGATTACGGGAACCGCCTCGCGAATATGCTCGGCTGCAACACCGTCCATGACGATACCCGAACGGGATTCGAGGCCGTGAATTGACATCTCCGGCGAAACGACAAATGTTGCACCGCCCAGCCGTGCCATCGCTGACTGGAACGAGATCAGCGTCCGCAATGACGGGTTCAGGAACAGCAGTGACAGTACTTTGCCTTCGAGTGCCCGCGGCTCGGGTTTGTCTTCCAGTCTGCGGGCAAGCGCGATCAGTTCCTTGATTTCGGCGACGCTAAAATCCGCCAGGTCATTAAAGAAGTTCATATCCGATTCATGTCCTCGTCAATATGCCAGCAAATTGCCAAAGGTATTCTATTATCAATCCGTCCTTTGCCCGCAAGTAAATAAATGCCACCTCTTGGTACCTTAGTACAATGGTAATCGTTGTTTAAATCTGCTTCAATGAAACTGAAACGGTAAAGGAAGAAGTCCGAAGCAAGTTCGGATCGCCGTTTGGGAAGTCGATGCAAAGCAGTGTGTGAATGCATTCTGAAAGATGGGGAGGCTATCATGCTTGAGCTCAGTGTCTATTACCACGATGTCCTGCGCTATATCATTATTGCGAATCGGGACAAGGTGCAGGAATTGCGCGACAAGGGGTTTGACGTCCGGGTTAATGAGGCTGCCGGCCAAAGGCTGGGAATGGGCGGGTGGCGTCCACCCGGATCACTTCCGGTCCATCGGGGTATCGAAGTCATCGTCCATCACGATGAGGGGTTTGGGATGCATAAAATGGCGGAGGTCCGACCAGGCGGCGAACATGACACGATCAGCTTTTACTAAACGATATCTTTGCGCCTCGAGCGTCTGCTGATGCCGAAATATATAGCCGGAAAATTAGTTGCTGTTATCGCCGGTTGCCGCAAGGGAGGGGAAAATGAAATATTTTCTTGCTTGTCTGGTCATTCCAACCATACCAATTCTGCTTCTTGTTTATTTTGGGTTTGGCGCGCTGTATTTTGGCTTAGATAACCTGGTGGAGCGGATGAGGTAGTTAATGAGAAAACATTCGGCAGGTTGCTTCGGGGGGGCGTTGCCGGGCGTCATGTCGCCATGATGGCTTGCTGTGGGCGGACACTTATAAAGCGAATGGTTGTTCGGTTCGACAAACTTTAATTCTTGCTATCATAAAAAGCTATTGCGGAATTTGATACACCCGCAAGGAACAGGCCGGCGGGATACTGCGGCAAAGCCGCCAACGACCCGCACGCTGCGATGAAAATAAAAAGGCAGTCCGCATGGACTGCCTTTTTATCGGTGCGCCCGGCAGGGCGCACTTACTTGGAGGTGAAAGTCCTCTACTCGCCCTGCAAGGGGAAGAGTTAGCTGAACGGCAAGGGTGTCGCGGGCGACTGCGAATCTGGAGGAAGCCGAAGGCAAAGCGCTGGCCTGA
>JBGSKJ010000107.1:0-5544 GCA_041741275.1 Gallionella sp. | reverse complement strand
GCATGAAGGCCGAAGTGGTTGCATGGGAGCAAGACCGAAACAACAGCTTGAAAAAGATTAACTGGCAATTTACAACTTCGGATGCGCGGACCAAGCTGACGCGTCTTTATCCGAAATTATAATTGTTACATGGTACTAGTGGGGTCAGCAATTGTTTTTATGTATAACTTGGCGAGCTCATCCATATAATCTGTTCTCATCCATCCATGTGCGGTCGTTTTGTCCTCAAAGAAAACCCCAAGAAACTCGCTGAACATTTTCAGGTGTCAGGCGTGCTGGAACTCTAGCAGTAATAGGGGACAGACCACGGTTTCCTGCTAATATGAGGCCGAACAAACATTGAGGAGCATTCCATGCCCCGCCGCGCGCGCCTCTCCATCCCCGGCATCCCTTGGCACATCATCCAGCGCGGCAACAATCGCTCCGTCTGCTTCCATGCCGAAGAAGACTACCAGTTCTACCTGCTTTTTCTGCAAGAATTCTCCATCAAGTTCGGCTGCGCCATCCACGCCTGTGTCCTGATGACCAACCACGTCCACCTCCTGCTCACCCCGCAAAAACCCGACAGCGCCTCCCTGCTGATGAAACACCTCGGCCAGCGCTACGTGCAATACATCAACCGCACCTACAAGCGCAGCGGAACATTGTGGGAAGGCCGCTTCCGTTCCTGCCTCACGCAGAGCGAAGACTACGTGATCGCATGCTACCGCTACATCGAACTCAATCCGGTGCGCGCGGGCATGGTCAACCAGCCCAAAGACTACCGCTGGTCGAGCTACCACGCCAACGCGCTGGGCAAATCCAGCAACCTGATCACCCCGCATGAAGAATACCTGCGCATCGGACGGGATCAACAAACCAGGCTTGAAAACTACCGCGCTTTGTTCAAGGCACACCTCGACGAAGAGATCGTAGGCCAGATACGCAACGCCACCAACGGCAATTTTGCTTTGGGCAGCGAGCGCTTCCAGAAAGAAATCGAGACAGCGCTGGGACGGCGGGCGCGGCGCGGACAATCGGGCAGGCCGATACACAGCAAGGACGACAATGAAGAACAACTCGACTTGCTGTAAAGCCCAATTGACTAGGCAGGAATAGCGAGATAGGGTGCAGCCCTAAATCTATGTTCATGGGTGGGCGGATAGGTGAATGAATGCGCAATCTTTGCGGGAAACCGTGGTCTGTCCCCTGTTATGTAGGGACGTGAGCTAATGTGGTCAGCTTCGCAATAGTTCCAGGAAGATAATGTTGCCAGCATCGGAATTTTGTTTGAAAGGAGCATGCAATGAGTAGCCCCCAATCCGACAAGAACTTCGGCAGTTCAGTTGCGAAGTTTTACGATGAATATTTTGTTCCCCTGATCTTTGCGCCGTACGCTGAAGATATCGCAAGGCGTCTGGCTACGCGCAGGCTGGCCCGGATACTTGAGATTGCCGCCGGCACCGGCGTCGTCACGCGTTGCCTTGCATCCCTGCTGCCGGAGGACGTTTCCATCGTTGCCACAGACCTGAACCAGCCCATGCTGGACCTGGCCTCCGAGTTGGGTACGGCGCGCCCTGTCGAGTGGCGGCAGGCAGACGCCATGCAACTGCCCTTCGAAGATAAATCGTTTGACGCCGTGGTGTGCCAGTTCGGGGTGATGTTCTTTCCCGACAAGGCCAAGGCGTTTGCCGAGGCTCGCCGTGTCCTGAAACCTGGTGGCGTGCTGCTGTTCAACGTATGGGACCGGATCGAGGAGAATGAATTTGCCGACGTCATCACGACCGCGCTCGAGTCGGTCTTTCCCCACGATCCCCCGCGCTTCATGGCGCGTACGCCCCATGGCTACCACGACATCGCAACCATACAGCAAGACCTGCGGGGCGGCGGCTTTGTCAAGACGCCGTCCGTGGATACCCTGGCTGCGAGAAGTATCGCCGGGTCGGCAAGGATACCCGCGATGGCGTACTGCCAGGGATCACCGCTGCGCAATGAGATCGAAGCGCGGGACAAGTCCAAGCTAGACGAAGCGACCGACATCGCGGAGAACGCCATCGCCAGACGGTTCGGACGCAGGCAAGTTGACGGCAAGATCCAGGCACACATTGTCGCTGTAGAAATCTAGGAATTAAAGTGAGATATGGGAACGGAGCTCAATTAGTTTAAAAGAATGGCACTCCATCCCCATGTTATTCTTGATGCGATTGCCCACATCGAAAATCAAATGAGAGGAAGAAGATATGCAACAGACCCTGTGGCAAGATCGAGCCGATGGAATCAGATGGCCGCAAAGCGTATTTCAAATGCTAGCGCTGACAGTAGTTGCCATGGGGTGCGCTGGCATTCCGGATGAGGCACAGGCGAAAAGCGGCAAGCTGGGCGTGTACGCAGGCACGGTCGCCGTTTCCGGCACCAGAATGGAGAATCGGGGTAAAGAAACCTATCACGCCGATGTGAAGATCAGCCTGCCTCTCACCGATGGCAATGACCGCTCCGCGATGGCAGAGTTAAGCGATGTCGATAAACCGAGCGCAACGGCCTTGATCACGCAATGGGAAGTGGTGGGCAAGGAAACCGTTCCTGATGAAAGAGATGGCAAGCTCGACTCTTGGCATTGCTCCATTGCGGCCCCGACCGAGGTGCCGATGAATGCGTCAGGGGTACTCAATCTGGATTACCGCGCAAAGACACATTCGATGTCCATTGCTCTGGTCGCTACCAGGACGATACCTCTCAAGTGCACACATTCACGGACAGGCGCTTACAAAAAAGATCTGGTTGTCAGTTTGGTGATAGGAACCACCGTGATGGGTGACCCATTCAAAGAGCTGCCCTTTGCTGATCCGGCGCGATTGACGGCCACATACAAGCTTGTGCCCCCAGTGGAAACTAACTTCGGCCCCATCGCCATGGTGTGGGATTTGCGGCTGGCGCGCTGAATTAATCCGGCGCCAAGCGAATTGATATCCCCCTCACCATAGACCTTGCGAAGGCAGAATGATGAAACCGATCCTGATGGCGTTCGCTTTGTTGTTCACAGGTTGTGTCGGTCTGCCCGAAAACGTTAAACCTGTTGATCATTTCAATTCGGATAGATACCTCGGCAAATGGTATGAGATCGCCAGGCTGGATCATTCATTTGAGCGCGGCCTCTCGAAGGTAAGCGCCAGTTACAGCCTGCGAGATGACGGCGGCATCCGGGTGATCAATCGGGGTTACGATGCTCAAAAACAGCAATGGAAGGAAGCCGAGGGCAAGGCCTATTTTGTTAATGGCGCGGATCAGGGTTATCTGAAGGTGTCTTTCTTCGGCCCATTTTATGGCGCTTATATCGTGGTTGAACTGGATCATGAGAATTACCAATACTCACTGGTCAGCGGACCGGATAAATCCTATTTGTGGATTTTGTCGCGCACACCGCAGATGAATCAAGAGACTCAAAAGCGTCTTATCGAAAAAGCGGCTGCATTGGGGTTTGACACGGGCAAGCTGATCTTTGTCGAGCACGACAAGTAGCGTAATTAAAGGGGCCAGTCTGCGCCAAATTACATTCAGGACATTTATGATACAGCTCATCTACATCAGTAATGCTACCAACTGGCCAACCGAAGCCGAACTAATCAATCTTCTTGAACAGGCAAGATTACAAAATCTTCGCCGACAGATCACTGGCATGCTTTTGTATGGCAATAGAACGTATTTGCAGGTTCTTGAAGGTGAGGCAAAGGTTGTACGCAAATTATATGATGCGATCTGTAAAGACCCGAGAAATGAAGGGCATGTGATACTGCGTGAATCCGAGATTCCAGGCCGGAACTTCCCCGATTGGAGCATGTGGTTCGAGAATCTGGAAAGCAGCTCACCTATTGAACTTCCCGGGTTTGTCGAGGTTTTCGGTGGAAAGCTCGATAAAACGATTGCTGTAAACAACAAAACCAATGCGATCAGATTATTGATGAATTTTGCGCATGAGCGTTCGGAGCCAAAGGGGTCATCGCAGTAGTTTTCCGTTTGAAGGAAATCATGAGCTCATCGGAACACAATAAGCGCATCGTCATCATCGCCGGGCCGAACGGCGCTGGGAAGACGACCTTTGCCCGCGAGTTTTTGCCGACCGATGCGGAGTTGCCCAACTTTGTAAATGCCGACTTGATCGCCGCCGGGTTGTCGCCCTTTGCGCCTGATGTGGCGGCATTCAAGGCGGGGCGAATAATGCTGGAAACAATAGCGGATTATGTGAAACGCGGCGAGAGTTTTTCTTTTGAGACGACGCTTTCCGGTTTGACCTACGCGCAGATGATTCCGGCTTGGCGTTCGTCCGGTTACGCAGTGAAACTGATCTTTCTGTCTTTGCCGGATGTCGAGATGGCAATCGAACGGGTGGCGATCCGGGTCAGGCAGGGCGGTCACAATATTGCCGTCGATGTCATCCGCCGCCGTTATGCGCACGGCATTGCCAATTTTGAGCGTTATAAACTGCTGGTGGATAGCTGGCAGCTATACGATAATTCAGACACACCCGCTGTTTTGATTGAGGAGGGACAGAACAAATGAAATCAGTAGCTGTTTCGCATTTGAAAGACCCGGACCTGCAAAAGGTTCCGCAAGCCTTGCTGCGCGCCGCCGAAAAAGCGCGTCAACTGGCCGAGCAGACCGGCACTCCTTTTGTTTCGCGCAAGTCTGCAACGGAAGCGAAAAAGAGCAAGTAAGACTTGGACGTCGGCCCCTTGATGATGCTTTACCTGGGGCATAGACCCCAGGGTCAGACTCCACTGATCCTGAATTCAACGTGGCGAAACTGCAGGTTTGCATTGATGTTTCAATGAGGCCTCAGGGACGGAGCCCAATTAATTTAAAGAATGAGGCTCCGTCCCCATGTTGTCTCGTCCCCATGTTGTCTCCAAATAAATCCATCCCCAAGTTGCTCCCAACATCAATTCGACTCAGGTGCCTATTGGTTTTCCGGCTGCGATTATTTCTCTATTGCATCACCGGCATTTTCGATTTTTGAGAACACCCGGAGTATGTCTGTCGATGACAGGATGCCGACCAGCTTGTTGTTTTTATCGACGACAGGCAATGCGCCGATTCTGTTGTCGGCCATCAATGCAGCAGCATCTGCCGCGGAAGTATCCCGGTGAACGGTTATGACTCCACGGCGCATGATATGCCGCACTTTTTTCGAGACCACATGAAGCTCGGTTGTATTCGTGCCGGTTGCTTCCTCAATGGCGCTGGAGTTGCTTTTGGGGCCCAGGGCCTTGTACAAATCCCGGTCGGATACTATTCCGATCACCTTGCCTTTTTCGACGACGGGTAAGTGACGAATTCTTTCGTAATGAACCAGGAAAAAGACACGGTCGATCAAGTCATCTTGCTCGACTGTGAATACTTTTGAAGTCATCAATTCTTCAACACGCATCATTATAGACTCGGCACGATGAAGATTGAACTTTGTCCATGCGTCTCAGTCAGATGCGCATGGACAAAGAAGATGCAAGATTTCAAACATTGGAGCGGTTGCACGAGCGGCGTAAGCAGGTCGTGCGATTGCATCGCAAAGGG
>JBGSKJ010000106.1:0-14010 GCA_041741275.1 Gallionella sp. | reverse complement strand
AAGGCCAAGCTGAAAGCCGCAACAACCGAGCACATGCTGACATTGGAGAAATCACCGGAGCGTGTCAAAAAATACTTTCAGGATTCTCGCGTGAAATATGCCGCATGAAAACTTCAAACTTCAACTGGCCGGATCAATAGTGCGCCTCGTCCCAGTTCTTCCCCTCGCCCAATTCCACGAGTAAAGGCACTTTCAGTTCGGCGATGCCGCACATCAGTTTGGGCAGCATTTCCTTGACCATATGCAGCTCCGCCTGCGGCACTTCAAGCACCAGTTCGTCATGCACCTGCATGATGAGCTTGCTCAGCAGCTTTTCCTGTTCCAGCCAGTGCTGCACCTTGATCATCGCGAGCTTGATCAGGTCGGCCGCCGTGCCCTGCATCGGCGCGTTGATCGCGGCGCGCTCTGCGCCCTGGCGGCGCATGCCGTTGCCGCTGTTGATCTCCGGCAGCCACAGGCGGCGGCCGAACACGGTTTCGACATAGCCTTGCTGCCTGGCCTGTTCGCGGGTGCGCTGCATGTAGTCCGCCACGCCGGGATAGCGCGCGAAGTAACGTTCGATATAAGCCTGTGCGGCACTGCGCTCGATGCCAAGTTGTTTGGCCAGCCCGAACGCGGACATACCGTAGATCAGGCCGAAGTTGATGACCTTGGCATAGCGGCGCTGCTCGCCGGATACCTCGGCAGGCGCGACCATGAATATCTCGGCAGCGGTATGGCGATGGATGTCCTCGTTGTTGGCGAATGCCGTGAGCAATCCCGCATCGCCGGAAAGGTGCGCCATGATGCGCAACTCGATCTGCGAATAGTCGGCGGACACGATGCGGCTTCCGGGCGGAGCGATAAATGCCTCGCGGATGCGGCGTCCTTCGGCGCTGCGCACCGGGATGTTCTGCAGGTTGGGATCGCTGGAAGCCAACCGTCCGGTGACCGCAACGGCTTGCGAATAGCTGGTATGCACGCGTCCGGTTTCCCTATCCACCACCAGCGGCAGTTTGTCGGTGTAGGTGGATTTGAGTTTCGCCATGCCGCGATATTCCAGCAAAATCTTCGGCAGCGGGTAATCGAGCGCCAGTTCCTGCAACACCTCCTCGTCGGTCGAGGGCGTGCCGCTCGGGGTCTTCTTCACCACCGGCAGGCCGAGCTTGTCGAACAGGATCTCCTGTATCTGCTTGGGTGAATTCAGGTTGAACGGCTGCCCTGCAGCCTCGTGCGCCCTGGCTTCCAGCGCGACCAGCTTTTCGCCCAGCTCGCGGCTCTGTATCTGCAGCAGCGCACTGTCGAGCAGCACGCCGTTGCGCTCCATGGTGTAGAGCACATGCATGCTGGGCATTTCGATGTCGCGGTACACATGCTGCAAGCTGCTCTGCGCCTCGATTTGCGGGGACAGGTTCTGGTACAGTTGCAGCGTGATGTCGGCATCCTCGGCGGCATAGTGTGCGGCGGTGGATATATCCACCTGGTCGAAGCAGATCTGCTTGGCGCCCTTGCCAGCCACCTCGGAGAAGCTGATCGTCTTCACGTTGAGATGACGCAGCGCCAGATTGTCCATGTCATGCGGCTTGTGGCTTTCCAGCACATAGGATTGCAGCAGCGTATCGTCATGGATGCCCGCCAGCGTGATACCGTGGTTGGCGAAGATGTGCATATCGTATTTGAGATTCTGGCCAAGTTTTTTGTGCCCGGAACTTTCCAGCCAGTGCCTGAGTTTGGCGAGGACATGTCCGCGCTCGAGCTGATCCGGCGCGCCCGGATAGACATGCGCGAGCGGCAGATAGGCGGCGTGGTGAGGCTGGATGGCGAACGACATGCCGACCAGTTTCGCGTTCATCATGTCCAGGCCGGTGGTTTCGGTGTCCACACAGACCAGGTCGATTGCAAGGATTTTTTCCAGCCACGCATCGAGCTGTGTTTCGGTCAGTATCGTTTCGTAATGTGCGCTGTCGGTACGGGTGGGTTCAGTGCCGAACATATCCTGATTTGCTGCGCCATTCCCTCCCCTTTGCAGGGGGCGGGTTAGGGATGGAGTGGAAGCATTGCGGATATTACCCCCATCCCAACCTTCCCCCTGCCCGGGCGAAGGAGTACCGATCTCGCGCAGCCAACTCTTGAACTCGAAGCGCTCGAACAGGCTACGCAACTGTTCCTTGTCTGCCGGTGGCGGGGCCAGTTGGCTATAAGTCTGCGGAACTTCCACGTCGCACTTCACCGTGATCAGGCGGCGCGCCTGCGGCAGCCAGTCCAGCGCCTTGCGCAGATTCTCGCCGACCACGCCGCCGATCTCGGCGGCGTGCTGCACCAGGTTATCCAGCGTGCCGTACTGGGCGAGCCACTTCACCGCCGTCTTCGGGCCGACCTTGTCCACGCCGGGAACGTTATCAACCGTATCGCCGGTCAGCGTCAGATAATCCACAATGCGCTCCGGCGGCACGCCGAACTTGGCGTTCACGCCCGGCACATCCAGCGTCTCGTTGCTCATGGTATTGATCAGCGTGACATGCGTATTGACCAATTGCGCCAAATCCTTGTCGCCGGTCGCGATGATGCTGTGCGCGCCGTCCCGGGCGGCTTGTTGCACCAAAGTGCCGATCACATCGTCTGCTTCCACGCCTTCCAACATCATGATGTTCCAGCCGGACGCGGCGATGGCTTGGTGCAGCGGTTCTATCTGCCGCACCAGATCGTCCGGCATGGCGGGCCGGTTTGCCTTGTATTGCGGATACCAGTCGTCGCGGAAGGTTTTACCTTTTGCGTCGAATACGCACAGGCTATAATCCGCCGGGTAATCGTGGCGCAGCTTGCGCAGCATGTTGAGCACGCCGTAGATCGCGCCGGTCGGTTCACCGTGCCGGTTGCGCAGATCCGGCATGGCATGGAACGCGCGATACAGGAACGATGAGCCGTCTACCAACAGCAATCTTTTCCCGTCTTCAGACGGTGATGTTTTAGCGAAACTCGCTTCGTTCGTTGTCATTGTTGTCTAATTTTTTGTTTTGGGGAACCGCATGAGCATACCGTCCAAACTGCCTATACCCGTAATACCCGAAGCGTGGAATTCCAAAGAGGCGTGGCGCGTGTTCGGCATTATGTCAGAGTTTGTTTCCGCCACCGAACGGCTTAGCCAGATCCATCCCGCGGTAAGCATCTTCGGCAGTGCGCGCACCAAGCCGGATCAGCCTTACTACCAGCTCACCGAGGAGATCGCGCGCCTGCTTTCGGATGCAGGATTCTCGGTCATCTCCGGCGGCGGCCCCGGCATCATGGAGGCGGCCAACAAGGGCGCGTACTATGGCAAATCCGCCAGTGTCGGATTGAACATCCAATTGCCGCACGAACAGTCCAACAACCAGTACCAGAACATCAGCCAGACCTTCCAGCATTTCTTCGCGCGCAAAGTGATGTTCGTTAAGTTCGCCAGCGCCTACGTGGTGATGCCTGGCGGCTTCGGCACGCTGGATGAACTGATGGAAGCACTGACGCTGGTGCAGACCGGCAAGACCCGCCGCATGCCGATCATCCTGGTGGGCAGCAAATTCTGGGGTGGTATGCTCGAGTGGTTCCGCACCGCATTGCTGGATGAAATGGTCATCAGTCCGGAAGACCTTGATCTGGTCCAGGTCACCGATGACCCCAGGGAAGTGGTCAGCGCGATTTTCAAGTACTACGAAACGCGCGGCTTCGAGCCTTCCGATGCGGAACGCGAGAAGCAGCTCTACCTGTAATCGGCTAAAATACAACCATTCCAATTCACAGAGACCGACGTGATGCGCTTCCTATCCTTTTTGCTGCTGAGCGTTTTTTCATTGGCAGCCTTTGCTGCCAAACCGGTTCCCGGCAAACTCGAGCCGCTGCCCCCGCCACCCGTATTCGATGCCGGGCCGGATACCGGGCAGCTGGATGACGAACCACAGGTGACCATAACCAAGCAGCCTGAACCGGTCGTCGAGGAGTATCGCGTGGGCGGCAAGCTCTACATGATCAAGGTGGTTCCTAAGGTGGGTGCTCCTTATTACCTGGTGGATGACCGGGGCGATGGCAAATTTGTCCGTCAGGAGAGTCTTGATTCCGGCTTCCGCCCGCCGCGCTGGGTCATCAAGCGATTCTAGGTTCCTGAACATGGCGGTTTTCACTACGGTATCCGAGGCGGAGCTCAGCGCATGGCTGGCTGATTATTCCCTCGGTCAACTGCTGGAATTGCAGGGCATCGCCTCCGGCATCGAGAACACCAATTATTTCGTGACCACCAGCAACGGCCGCTTCGTGCTCACGCTGTTCGAGAAGCTGACCGCACAGGAGTTGCCGTTCTATCTTAACCTGATGGCGCATCTGGCGCGACACGGCATTCCCTGCCCCAATCCGATGGCGAATCGCCACAACCAGTTCCTCGGCACGCTTAACGGCAAACCCGCGTGCATCGTCAGCCGCCTGAGCGGCAAATCCACCACCGCACCGAACCAGGCGCAGTGTGCGGCGATAGGCGCGATGCTCGGACAGATGCACATCGCTGGCCGGAGTTTCTCGCAGATCATGCCCAACCCGTGCGGCACATCATGGCGCGCGGCAACGGCTCCGCAAGTGCGGCCATTTCTAGATGCGGCGCAGGCAGAATTGCTGGATGGCGAAGTCGCGCTGCACTCCCGGCCAAACCCGGTTCCCTTGCCGCAAGGCGTGATCCATGCCGACCTGTTCCGCGATAACGTATTGCTGGAGGAGGATCGCGTCGGCGGGCTGATCGACTTTTATTTCGCCTGTACCGATGCGCTGTTGTATGACGTGGCGATCACCGTCAACGATTGGTGCATGAATGTTGACGGCAAGCTGGATGCGCAACGCGCCCAGACCCTGCTGCGCGCCTATCATGCGGTGCGTCCGCTGCTGGATAGCGAACGGAAAGCGTGGCAGCCGATGCTGCGAGTGGCCGCGCTGCGCTTCTGGCTGTCGCGCCTGTATGACTTGTATCTGCCGCGCGACGGCGAACTGATCAAAGCGCACGATCCGCACCACTTCGAGCGTGTTTTGCGGAATCACATCACAGCGGCGCAAGCCGTTTGGCTATAAGGGAAAATGAATATGGAAGCGAAACAACTGAAGGCGGGCCGGGGCTGGGAGTGGATCAAGCAGGGCTATGCGCTGTTCATGAAAGCACCGCTGCTATGGATCGTGTTGCTGGTGATCTGCGTGGTCGCGGCAGTGGCCTTGTCCAGCGTACCCGTGGTGGGCGAGCCGCTGGTGAGCTTGCTGATGCCGGTGGTGTTGGCCGGCCTGATGTCCGGCTGCCGCGCGTTGCAGCAAAACGATGAGTTGGAATTGGCGCACCTGTTCAGCGGCTTTCAGCAGCACACGGCTCAACTCGTGACACTGGGCGGCATCGCACTGGTCGGCCAATTCCTGATCTTCGGTTTGATGATGCTGGTCGGTGGCGCCGCACTGGTGGGCATACTGATGAGCGGTCAGCCGGAAGTGGACCCCGATGTGATGATGCAGGCAGTCACCGGCGCGGGTTTTGCGGTGCTGCTCGGCATCACGCTGTTCAGCGTGCTGGTCATGGCCATGCAGTTCGCACCGCTGCTGGTGTTCTTCAACAATGTGACGCCGCTGCTGGCGATGAAACTCAGCCTGCGCGCCTTCCTCAACAACATCGGGCCGATGCTGGTGTACGGCGTGACATTCATGTTTCTGGCGATACTCGCCAGCATTCCGATGATGCTGGGCTGGCTGGTATTGTTGCCCCTCATGTTCACTTCGCTGTATGCCGGCTATTGCGACATTTTCACGCCGGGGAAGGAAACCAGCAGCACGCCACCACAAAACGATATTTTTAACCGCGACGATCAGACGTTCCGGTAGATCTTGTTGGCAGATATAGGGGCGGCCAGCTGCTACACCGCCGTCAGCTTCGCATATTCCAGCGCCAGCCACTTCACCCCGGCCTTGCGGAAATTCACCTGCACGCGCGCATCCGCGCCACTGCCTTCGAGATTGACGATCATTCCCTCGCCGAACTTGGTGTGAAATACCGGCTGACCGATGCGCCAGGGCGAATTGCGTGAGTCACCTTCTGTTCCACCCCTAACCCCCCCATCCCCCCTTGTCTGGGGGGCGTACTTCTCCACCTCTGACAAAGGGAGGCCGGAAGGGGTTAAGTAGTTCGCAGCAAAATTATTGCGCTGCGCAATCCTTGGCGTGATCCAATGCAACAGATTATCCGGCAACTCGCGCAAAAAACTCGATGCCATGCCGTAGCTCACCTGCCCGTGCAACATGCGGCTTTGCGCGAAGCTCAGGTAAAGTCTCCGCCGCGCCCGGGTGATCGCCACATACATCAGGCGGCGTTCCTCATCCAGCCCGCCATCCTCGCGCTGGCTGTTCTGGTGCGGGAACAAACCTTCTTCCAGACCGGTGATGAACACGGTGTGGAACTCCAGCCCCTTTGCCGAGTGCACGGTCATCAAATGCAGCGCATCGTCCTGATCGCCCGCCTGATGTTCGCCCGCTTCCAGCGACGCGTGGGTGAGAAACGAGGTCAGGCTGTCGTCTTCGTTCTCGTGCACGAACAGCGTGGCCGCGTTGATCAGTTCGTTCATGTTCTCAAGCCGTTCTTCGGCTTCGCGCTTTTTCGCAGGGCTATTTTTTTCGTTTTCAAAATGTGCGATCAGCCCGCTGTGTTGCAGCACGTGATCCATGATCTCGGGCAGCGGCAGTTCGCGCGTCGCGTCGCGCAATGATTCGATCAGTCCGACGAAAGCCGACACCTTGCCGCCCGCCCGCGCCGCCGCATCGAACAACGTCGTATTGTTCTGCTTTGCAGCTCCCTGCAATTGCTCGATGCTGCGCGCGCCGATACCGCGCGTCGGAAAGTTGATGATGCGCAGCAGCGCGTTGTCGTCATCGGTATTTTCCATCAGGCGCAGGTAAGCCAGCGAGTGCTTGATCTCCTGGCGCTCGAAGAAGCGCAGCCCTCCATACACGCGATAGGACAATCCGGCGGAGACCAGCGCGTGCTCCAGCACCCGGGATTGGGCATTGGAGCGGTACAACAGCGCGATCTCCCTGAGATACACGCCCTCTGCCTTCAACTGCTGTATCTCGCTGACGATGAATCCCGCCTCTTCCACATCGGTCGGCGCCTCATACACGCGCAGCGGCTCTCCGCCGCTCTCCGAAGTCCACAGGTTCTTGCCGAGCCGGTTGCGGTTGTTGCTGATCAGCACATTGGCTGCTTCCAGAATGTTGCCGTGCGAGCGGTAATTCTGCTCCAGCTTGATCACCTTTTCGACATGGAAATCGCGCGTCAACTCCTGCATGTTGCCGACATGCGCGCCGCGAAACGCATAGATGGACTGGTCGTCGTCACCCACCGCAAAGATTGAAGATTGCCCTTCTCGTTCGCCCTTTCTCCCGCATGCGGGGGAAAGTTGGATAGGGGGGGAAGCATCAGAGGATTGAGGAGAGGGGCTGCCCGCCAGCAACTTCAGCCAGCGGTATTGCAACGGGTTGGTGTCCTGGAACTCGTCCACCAGGATGTACCTGAAGCGTTCCTGGTAATGCTCGCGAATAGCGGCATTGCGCGACAGCAATTCATAGCTTCGTAGCAGCAATTCGGAAAAATCCACCACGCCCTCGCGCTGGCACTGCGCATCGTATTCGGCAAAAACTTCCACCTTGCGCCGCGTATAGGGGTCGTAGGCCTCCACCTCGTTCGCGCGCAGCCCCTGCTCCTTGCTGCCGCTGATGAAGTTCTGCATATCGCGCGGCGGAAATTTTTCGTCGTCCACGTTCATCGCCTTCATCAGGCGCTTGAGCGCGGAAAGCTGGTCGCCGCTATCCAGTATCTGAAAGGTCTGCGGCAGATTGGCTTCGCGGTGATGCGCGCGCAGCATGCGGTTGCACAGCCCGTGAAACGTGCCTATCCACATGCCGCGAGTATTGATCGGCAGCATCGCCGACAGGCGCGTCACCATCTCCTTCGCCGCCTTGTTGGTGAACGTTACAGCGAGGATGCTCTGCGGACTGACCGCGCCGGTACTGATCAGCCAGGCGATGCGCGTGGTCAGCACACGCGTCTTGCCGCTGCCCGCTCCGGCCAGGATCAGCGCGGATTGGTGCGGCAGAGTGACAGCCTGGCGTTGTTCGGGATTGAGGCCGTTGAGTATGTCCATAAAGAACGGGGAAGCAAACTTGCCGTCTGCTTCCCCGTCATTCCTTCCGAAAACCTTATTTCTTCTTGTTCTCGATCATCTGATGCACGATAGGCGCAAGGATGATCTCCAGCGCGTGGCTCATCTTGCCGCCGGGCACCACCAGTGTGTTGGCGCGGGACATGAATGAAAACGGGATCATCGAAAGCATATACGGGAAGTCCACGCCCTTCGGGTCACGGAAGCGGATCACCACGAAGCTTTCATCCGGGGTGGGGATGTCTCTTGCGATAAACGGATTGGAGGTATCCACCGTCGCGACGCGCTGAAAATTGATGTCGGTGCGCGAGAACTGCGGGGTGATGTACTTGATATAGTCCGGCATGCGACGCATGATGGTATCCACCGTCGCTTCCGCGGAATAGCCGCGCTCAGCCCCATCGCGGTGGATCTTCTGGATCCACTCCAGATTCACCACCGGCACGACGCCGATACCCAGGTCGACATATCTGGCCGCATCGGTATTGCCATCGGTCGCCAGGCCATGCAGTCCTTCATAGAACAGCAGGTCCGAGTTCTCTTCGATATTTTCCCAGGGCGTGAACACACCCGGCTTCAGGTCGGCCAGGCCAAAGTGCTTGTTATGCAAAACGGCTTCTTCTTCGCTGTGCACATAGTAGCGGCGCTTGCACATCCCCGTTTCACCATAGGTCTTGAACATTTCCTCGATCTTGTCGAAGTGGTTCGCTTCCGGTCCGAAGTGGCTGAAGGTATTGTTGCCCTTTTTGGCTGCTTCTGCGGCGGCTGCGCGGAACGCCATCCTGTCCAGGCTGTGCAGGCTGTCACCTTCAATGATCGCCGCCTGAATTCCACCTTCAGTGCGATCCAGACTTCGCCGCTCGATAACAGGGGGAGTGCTGTTGGAGTTCTTTCTTTTTTCACGGCGGAACAGATTTTCAAAGGCACGTTTGACGGTGGTGGTGCCTGCGCCGGAAGAACCGGTAACAGCGATGACGGGGTGCTTGCGCGACATGGTTTGAGTCTCCTGAACGATATGAATATGATTATTAGGATGCGATTCTATAACAAAGACTTCGGCTCAACTACTGCGCCCCGGTAAATAACGGTGCTGCACCGCTTTCCCCGGCTCCGGCACACCTGCCGTTGACAATATCTGTTTGGATGCAAAAAATACGCTGCCCGGCCCCGTCAGCACTGCGCGGCAGGCCGCTCCGTGGAAGCTTGGGCGGGTGCGGGCGGGCTTTGCGCGTATTCGTGGTAAGGATTGTCTGTCCGGCTCTCTTCCCGCGCTGTCTGCTCCATAAGCGATCCGGCGTGTCGCCGATAGCCTGACTTTGTTGCCGGAGGGCTGCGCACCACCGGTCAAGGCCGCTATAATGCCGCCTCCGTAAATCCAAACCACTGCCGGCAGAAACATGCAACCTGACTATCATCCCGAATCCATCGAGCGACAAGCACAACAGCACTGGGACGATCGCCAGACATTTCGCGCCACCGAACAGTCCGCCAAGCCCAAGTATTACTGCCTGTCGATGTTCCCTTACCCGTCCGGCAAGCTGCACATGGGTCATGTGCGCAATTACACCATCGGCGATGTATTGAGCCGCTACCATCTCATGAAGGGCTATAACGTGATGCAGCCGATGGGCTGGGATGCATTCGGCCTGCCCGCCGAGAATGCCGCGATCCAGAACAAGGTCCCGCCCGCGCAATGGACTTACGACAACATCGCTTACATGAAGCAGCAATTGAAGTCGCTGGGCTTCGCCATCGACTGGTCGCGCGAGCTGGCGACCTGCAAGCCGGACTACTACAAGTGGAACCAGTGGCTGTTCCTGCGCATGCTGGAGAAGGGTATCGCCTACAAGAAGACGCAGGTGGTGAACTGGGATCCGGTGGATCAGACCGTGCTCGCCAACGAGCAGGTGATAGACGGGCGCGGCTGGCGCACCGGCGCCATCGTCGAGAAGCGCGAGATTCCCGGCTACTATCTGGGCATCACGCAATACGCCGAGGAGTTGCTGTCCGACCTCGACAAGCTGCCGGGCTGGCCGGAGCGCGTGAAGACCATGCAGGCCAACTGGATAGGCAAGAGTATCGGTGTGCGCTTCGCGTTCACACACGACATCCGCAATGACGCAGGCGCAGCGATCAACGACGGCAAGCTGTGGGTGTTCACCACCCGCGCCGACACCATCATGGGCGTGACCTTCTGCGCCGTGGCCGCCGAACATCCGCTGGCCGCACATGCCGCACTAAGCGACAAGAAACTCGCTGACTTCATCGACAAGTGCAAGCACGGTTCGGTGATGGAAGCCGACATGGCAACCATGGAAAAAGAAGGCATGGATACCGGGCTGAAGGTGACGCATCCGCTGACCGGCGAACAGGTGCCGGTGTGGGTGGGCAACTATGTGCTGATGAGCTACGGCGATGGTGCGGTGATGGCGGTGCCTGCGCATGATGAGCGGGATTTCGAATTCGCTAACCAATATGAATTGCCGATAAAACAGGTTTTGGAAAATACTCTCGTATACACAACCGAGCTGAAAGCAGAATTTCCAAGGGAGAGTTACGAGCACGCCTATTTCGACACAAAAATATGGAAAGCTTGGTATGCATCTAAATCACCCGACGAAGTACTTTTGTTTAATTCTGGAAAATACAATGGCATGAGCCATGCGGAAGCGGTCGACGCCATCGCCACCGACCTTGCCAAGCTGGGCTTGGGTGAGAAGAAAGTTCAGTGGCGCCTGCGCGATTGGGGCATCTCGCGCCAGCGCTACTGGGGCTGCCCGATACCCATCATCCATTGCGACGCCTGCGGCTCGGTGCCGGTGCCGGACGATCAGCTGCCGGTGAAGTTGCCGGAAGATTGCGTGCCGGACGGCTCCGGCAATCCGCTGCACAAGCGCGCCGATTTCCTTAATTGCGCCTGCCCGAAATGCGGCAAGCCGGCGAAGCGCGAGACCGACACGATGGACACCTTCGTCGATTCGAGCTGGTACTACGCCCGTTATGCCAGCGGGTTCAAGTCTGACGCGATGGTGGACGAGGAGACCAGCTACTGGATGCCGGTGGACCAGTATATCGGCGGTATCGAACACGCGATCCTGCATTTGCTCTACTCACGCTTCTGGACCAAGGTGATGCGCAATCTCGGTCTGGTCAAATACGACGAACCATTCGCCAACCTGCTGACGCAAGGCATGGTGCTCAATCACATCTACTCGCGCCGCACCGATAAGGGCGGCATCGAATACTTCGCGCCAGAAGAAGTGGCAACTATCCGCGACGCGGCCGGAAAAGTGCTGGGCGCAAAAGCGCTTGCCGATGGTCAACCGGTGGAGTTTCAAGGTATGGGCACCATGTCTAAATCCAAGCGCAACGGCGTGGACCCGCAGGCCCTGATCGAACAGTACGGCGCGGATACCGCCCGCCTGTTCATGATGTTTGCCGCCCCGCCAGAACAAACCCTTGAATGGGCCGATTCCGGCGTGGAAGGGGCGCATCGTTTCTTGAAACGTTTATGGGCATCGGCATACAAAAATGAAAGGCATATTGAATTTGCCTTGGAAAGCAGAAAGAAAGGGCGCTTTGACTGGAACGACGAGGCCTGGAAGAATGCCGCCCCTTCCCAAAATGGTTTACGTCACCAGATCCATAGAATTCTGCAGCAGGCAAATTATGACCTGAGCAAGCATCAATTTAATACCGTTGCCTCGGCTGCGATGAAACTTTTAAATACTATTGAGGAAATTGAGCCGGAAGCTGTAGAAGCTGGGAAGGGCTATACCCCTTCTGGAAATGTACAGGCCGAACTGGCTTGTGAAAGCTTCAGCATTTTGCTGCGATTACTTTCCCCGATCTGCCCGCACATCACGCATGCCTTGTGGCGCGAACTGGGCTACGGCGAAGACATCTTGCACGCTCCCTGGCCGGAACCGCTCGCGGCAGCCCTGGAACAGGACGAGATCGAGCTGGTGCTGCAGGTGAACGGCAAGTTGCGCGGCAACATGCTCGTTGCCAAGAACGCCGACAAGGCGACGCTGGAACGACTCGCACTGGCACACGTGGCCGTGCAGAAGCATCTGGCGGGCGCAACACCGAAGAAGATCGTGATCGTGCCGGGCCGTTTGATCAACATCGTCGCCTAGGAAATTCCCCCATGCGCGTATCTCCTCAATTGTTCATCCTGCTGCTGACCACGCTGCTGCTAAGCACATGTGGTTTCCATCTGCGCGGCCAGGTGGCCATGCCCTTCGAATCCCTGTATCTGGATGCGGCCAATCCCAACACTTCCCTGATCGGTGAATTGCGGCGCAATCTTGTGGCCAGCCGCGTGAAGCTTGTGGACACGGCCGACCAGGCCGCGGTGGTGCTTAATATTGTTTCCGAGATCCCCGACAAGCAGGTTTTGTCGCTGGGAAGCGACGGACGCGTCAACGAATTCGTCCTGCACTACCGCGTTTCCTTGCGCGCATACAACCGGCAGCAGGACTGGATACCCGCCGAGGAGATCGTATTGCGCCGCGATTATTCTTACGATGACGCCAAGGTGCTCGCCAAGGAGGCCGAAGAAGCCCTCCTTTACCAAAGCATGCGCTCGGACATGGTGCAGCACATCATGCGCCGCCTGAGCCGGGCCAAACCGCAGCCCAAATAACATGGCGATCAGCAGCGAAGAGCTTCCGCGACATCTCGCCTCCGGTCTCAAACCGTTGTATGTGGTGTTTGGCGACGCTCTGCTGCTGGCCACCGAGGCGGCGGACAGCATCCGCGCGGCGGCGCGCGCGGCGGGCTATACCGAGCGCGAGACACTTCTCGCCGAGCAGTACTTCAAATGGGGTGAACTGCGCAACAGCGCGCAAAGCTTGTCGCTGTTCGCCTCGCGCAAGGTCATAGATCTCCGCATACCATCCGGCAAGCCCGGCGTGGAGGGCGGACAGGCGTTGCAGGACTATTGCACCAACCTGAGCCCGGATGTGCTGACGCTGATCTCCTTGCCCAGGCTGGACTGGGCCGCCCAGAAAAGCCAGTGGTTCAGCGCGCTACAGCAACATGGCGTGGTTGTCTCCGCCGACGATATTCCGCGCAGCGCGCTGCCGCGCTGGATCGACGGCCGTCTCAAACGGCAGGAGCAAACTGCGGAAGACGCCACGCTGGAGTTCCTCGCCGATCGCTGCGAGGGCAATCTGATCGCCGCGTTCCAGGAGATCCGCAAGCTCGCGTTGCTGTTCCCGGCCGGGCTACTGTCGTTCGAACAGGTCAAGGACGCAGTGATGGATGTGGCGCGCTACGATATCTTCAAACTTTCTGAAGCCATGTTGAGCGGCAACTCGGCACGCTATGCGCGCATCCTGGACGGCTTGCGCGCAGAGGGCACCGCCACCACACTGGTATTATGGGCAGTCAGTGAAGATATCCGCACACTGGGAAAAGTGTTGCAAGCCACGCAGCACGGCGGCAATGTTGGCAATGCCCTGCGCGACATGCGTGTGCGCAAGGACAGGCAGGGTCTGCTCGAGAACGCGGCTCGACGCCTGAAATTCCCGCACATCGAGCGCGCCATGCTGCAAGCTGCACGGCTGGACAAGATCATCAAAGGCCTGCGCCAGGGCGACGTGTGGGACGAGTTGTTGCAACTCGGATTGCGCTTGGCCAAACCATGAGCATGCAACCCCTGAATTGAGTTTTTGAATGAACGATATTTTATCACTAGTGTCCGGTTAAAAATCAAACAAAATCATTTGGTTGCACGACAGCGGCATAATGATTGCGGAAGTGTCTGGCTGCAAGGCGCATGAAATATGGGTTTTCTCGAAAACCGAGACGGATAATATCTGTAGCA
>JBGSKJ010000105.1:0-13205 GCA_041741275.1 Gallionella sp. | reverse complement strand
GCGTCGGCGGCGCGCGCCTGCGCCAGGCTGGTTTCGGCGTTGGAGGTGATGTAGGCATTCAGCGCGGGATTGAGCGCGGCGATGCGGTCGAGGTAGAGCTGCGTCAGCTCGACGCTGGAGATTTTTCTCCCGGCCAGTAGGGCAGAAAGTTGTTTAAGCGAGGCGTTTAGCATGAAATTTCGGGCTTTTGTGAAAAGTGAAATGTGAAAAGTGAAATGTAAAACCGGCTCCCCGTTTCACGTTTCACCTGAGCTGTATGGCAGCGAGTCACGTTTCACGCATCATTCGATGACTTGCGGAACGAGATACAGCCCCGCTTCGACCTGTGGCGCGATCGATTGGAACAGTTCGCGCTGATCGGCTTCCGTCACCACGTCCTCGCGCAGGCGCTGCGACACGTCCTGGGCGTGGGACATGGGGGTGATGCCTTTGGTGTCGACGGCCTGCATTTCGGCGATCAGGTCAAAAATTCCGGAAAGTTGCGCGCGGGCGGATTCGATTTCCGTTCCGGTCATCGCCAGACGGGCCAGACGGGCGACTTTCTGTACATCTGCATTGGCCAAGAACGTAGTAGGGGACATAGCAAAAGCTTTATTGAAATAAGGCTAATAGGGTATCATACAAGGGTTTATTGACGCATCTCTTTGACTACGGGACCTAACATGTTTGGATTCTTGAACGGCTATTTTTCTAATGATTTGGCGATCGACCTCGGTACCGCGAACACGCTGATCTGGGTGCGCGGGCAGGGCATCGTGCTGAACGAGCCTTCGGTGGTGGCGATACGCCAGGAGGGCGGGCCGAACGGCAAGAAGGTGATCCAGCAGGTCGGGATCGCCGCCAAGCAGATGATGGGGCGCACGCCGGGCAACATCACCGTGATCCGCCCGATGAAGGATGGCGTGATCGCCGATTTTACCGTCACCGAGCTGATGCTCAAGCACTTCATCCGCAAGGTCTACAAGGCCGGCATTTTCAGTCCCAGTCCGCGCATCGTGATCTGTGTGCCGTGCGGTTCCACGCAGGTGGAACGACGCGCGATCCGTGAATCCGCCGTCGGCGCCGGCGCGCGCCGCGTGGAACTGATCGAGGAGCCGATGGCCGCGGCGATCGGTGCCGGTTTGCCGGTGGAAGAGGCGACCGGTTCGATGGTGGTGGACATCGGCGGCGGCACCACGGAAGTGGGCGTGATCTCGCTGGGCGGCGCGGTGTATTCCGGCTCGGTGCGCGTTGGCGGCGACAAGTTCGACGAGGCGATCATCAACTATATCCGCCGCAATTACGGCATGCTGATCGGCGAAACCACGGCCGAGGAAATCAAGAAGAACATCGGCTCAGCCTTCCCGGGCAGCGAAGTGCGCGAGATGGAAGTGACCGGGCGCAATCTGGCCGAAGGCGTTCCGCGCAGTTTCACCATTTCCAGCAATGAAGTCCTCGAGGCGATGACCGACCCGCTCAACAATATCGTCAGCGCAGTCAAGACCGCGCTGGAACAGACCCCGCCTGAGCTCGGCGCGGACATCGCCAACAAGGGCATGGTGCTGACCGGCGGCGGCGCTCTTTTGCGCGACCTGGATCGTCTGCTGATGGAGGAAACCGGTTTGCCGGTGCTGATCGCCGACGATCCCCTGACCTGCGTTGTGCGCGGCTCCGGCATGGCTCTCGAAAGCATGGACAAGTCGACCAGTATCTTCACCACCGAATAACACTACGCCCGCATAATTCTCCCCGCATAATCCGCCAAGAACCGCGATGGAACGTCGTTGATGGACCACACGCAATCCTTTCGATTTTTCAATCGCGGCCCCAGTCCTTTGGTGCGCCTGGTGTTCTTCGCGGTACTCTCGTTGCTGCTGCTGTTTGTGGACGCGCGCTATCGTTATCTGGAATCGACCCGCAGTGCATTGTCGGTATTGGTCTCGCCGATACAGCGGCTGGCGGCATTCCCCGGCGCGCTGTGGCAACTGGCCGGCGATTTCTATATCACGCAGAACAGACAGCACAGTTTGATAGCGGAGAACGATGAATTGCACCGGCAGCATCAGTCCGATGCCGCGCAACTGCTGCAATTTCAAGCGCTGCAAGCCGAGAACCAGCAATTGCGCAACCTCGCGGCGCTGCCGCTGCGCAACGAGTTCACCGCCCAACTGGTCGAGATCGCGTACACCGAGCGCGACGTATTCAAGCCCAGGGTACTGGTCAGCAAGGGCGAGAATGGCAATGTGCGGATCGGACAAGTCGTGATGGATGACATCGGCATCGTCGGACAGATCACGCGCGTCTATCCCTGGCTTTCCGAAGTCACACTGATCACAGAAAAGGATCATGCCGTGCCGGTGCAGGTGTCGCGCAACGGTTTGCGCACCATCGTGTTCGGCGCGGGTGATACCAGCCAGTTATCGCTGCGCTATATGCCGGTCAGCGCGGATATCCAGATCGACGACATACTGGTCACCTCGGGTATTGACGGCATCTATCCGCCCGGCATCCCGGTCGCCAGGGTGATAACGGTCGAGCGTGATCCGGCCTACCCGTTTGCGCGCGTTACCTGCGTGCCGTTGGCCGGAGTGGATAGACATCGTCACCTGCTGGTTCTGTCAGAAATGCCAAAGCTGCCGGCGCGCCCGCTGGAAAAGCCCGCGTTGGCCGATGCTGCCAGGCATGCCAGGACCAGGAAAGAGAATTAAATGCCCGACCACATCAATCGCAGGTTCCACGCCAGACCGGAGATCCAGCTTCCGGTCAGCAATATTTTCATCCTGACGAGCGTGCTGGCCGCGCTGTTCCTGAACGGTCTGCCATGGGAAGGTATCTGGCTGATGTTGCGTCCGGATTTTGTCGCGGTTGTGCTGCTTTACTGGTGCATGCACAAGCCGTGGCGTCTCGGCGTCGGATTGTCCTGGACAGTGGGGATATTGGCCGATGTGGCCGATGCCAGTTTGTTCGGCCAGCACGCGCTGGCGTACACGGTGCTCGCCTTTGGCGGGGTGGTGCTGAACCATCGCTTGCAGATGTTCGATCTGCGCCAGCAAACCGTCCAGGTGTTCGGCATCCTGGCGCTGACTTACGCGATATATGCGCTGGTGCACTGGCAGGTGAACGGCTATGTGGTGTGGCCGTATTTTCTCGGTTGCCTGACGTCGACTTTGCTGTGGCCCCCGCTCTGCATGATGTTCCTGTCGATGCGGCAGAAGCGCGTGGATCGTGAATGATTCCAATTTCATTTCATCGGTGAAACCGTGTTGGCTTCCTCGCTCACTCCTAGCCGTGCTAATAGCACTGTCAGCGTCGTTCGCTCGTTGCCGCCTTGTTTGACCATCGAAATGGAATTGGAATGAGCAAGCACGTCGAGTTTAAAAACCACCAGCGCGAGATATTCCATTTCCAGCTGCGTCTGGTTGTCAGCATCGGGTTTGTATTGCTGCTGCTGGCGATCCTGCTGGTGCGCTTCATCTACCTGCAAGCGGTGCGCCACAACCATTACCAGACGCTGGCCGAGAGCAACCGCATCGCCATCATTCCCATCGTCCCCAACCGCGGGCTGATACTTGACCGCAACGGCGTGGTGCTTGCGCGCAACTATTCCGGCTACACGCTGGAGATCAACAAGAACAAGACGACGGATATGGAAGCCACGGTAAACGAGCTGTCCACTCTGGTCGAGATCACCCCCAAGGACCGCAAGCGCTTCAGGAAGCTGCTCGCAGAGAGCCATGACTTTAATACGCTGGTGATACGCAATCGCCTGAGCGATGAAGAGGTCACACGCTTCGCGGCACAGCAGTACCGCTTCCCGGCAGTTGAAATCAAGGCGCGCCTGTTTCGCGATTATCCGTTCGGCGAGAAGACCGCGCATTTGATCGGTTATATCGGGCGCATCAATGAAACCGATGAGGCGCAACTGGCAGAAAGCGATCTGGCCGCCAACTATCGCGGCTCGGATTACATCGGCAAAACCGGTTTGGAGCAGAGCTACGAGGGCGACTTGCACGGCACCACCGGCATAGAGCAGGTCGAGGTGGATGCCGGCGGCCGGGCGGTGCGCATGTTGTCGCACTCCGCGCCGGTTTCCGGCAACACGCTGGTATTGAGCATCGACGCGAAGCTGCAGGAGATTGCCGAGCAATCGTTCGGCAACTATCGCGGCGCGCTGGTGGCGATAGACCCGAACAACGGCGAAGTGCTGGCTTTCGTCAGCAAACCGGGTTATGACCCCAACCCGTTCATCGACGGCATCGATACACAGAGCTGGGATGAACTCAATAATTCACCCGATGTGCCGCTGAACAATCGCGCGCTGCGCGGCCAATATCCGCCCGGCTCGACGATCAAGCCATTCATGGCACTGGCAGGCTTGAATTTCCGCACGCGCTCGCCCGAGCAAACCATCAGCGATCCGGGCGTATATTATTTGCCGGGCAGCAGCCGCCAGTATCGCGACTGGAAAGCGGGCGGCCACGGCAACGTGAACATGTTCAAAGCCATCCAGATGTCCTGCGACACTTATTTCTATGGCCTGGCAACCGAACTGGGCATAGACAATATTTCCGGTTTTTTGTCGCGCTTCGGCTTCGGCAAGAAGACCGGCATCGATATGGAGGGCGAAACATCGGGCCTGTTGCCGTCGCAAGAATGGAAGATGAAACGCTACCAGCAGATATGGTATCCCGGCGACACGGTATCGGTCGGCATCGGGCAGGGCTACAGTCTGGTCACCCCTTTGCAACTGGCGTTTGCCACGGCCACGCTGGCCAACGACGGAGTGCCATACAAACCGCATCTGGTGAAAGAAGTGCGCAGCGCACTCGGCGCCGAGAAGCGGCTGATCGCCAGCGAACCGCTGGCTGATCTGCACATCGATCCGGCGCACCTTGAGTTGGTGAGGAGCGCCATGGTTGCGGTCACCCAACCCGGCGGCACGGCGGTATACGCGTCACTGGGGGCGCCCTATCACATCGCCGGCAAGACCGGCACGGCACAGGTGATCGCGATGAAGCAGGGCGAAAAATACGACGAGAAAGCGATCGACGAGCGGCACCGCGACCATGCCTGGTTCATCGCTTTCGCACCCGCCGAGGAGCCCAGGATCGCGCTGGTGGTGCTGGCCGAGAACGGCGGGCACGGCAGCAGCACGGCAGCCCCGATCGCGCGCAAGGTGCTGGACTATTACCTGTTGGGCAAGATTCCGAAGCCGTTGCCCGATGTGAAGGAAAAGGAGGGTATCGAACATGACTAGGCGCCAGCTTTGGCAGCGATTCATCGCGCATCTTGACCGTCCCCTGCTGCTGGGCATCGGTCTGCTGCTGTTGACCAGCCTGCTGGTGCTGTACAGCGCGGATAATGCGAGCTGGGACCAGCCGCTGAGACAGATGCTCAACATCGTGGTGGCGCTCACCTGCATGTGGCTGATCGCCAACTTGCCGCTGCATTATCTGATGCGCACCGCCGTGCCGATCTATGTGCTGGGCATGGTACTGCTGGTCGGCGTGGCGCTGTTCGGCGAGATCAGCCATGGGGCGCGACGCTGGCTGAATCTGGGCGTGACGAATCTCCAGCCATCCGAGCTGATGAAGATCGGCGTGCCGCTGATGATGGCCTGGTATTTCGAAAAACACGAAGCCACGCTCACGCTGAAGAACTATTTCATCGCCACGCTGCTGCTGCTGATGCCGATAGCGCTGATCGCGCGCCAGCCCGATCTGGGAACATCGTTGCTGATCCTCGCCAGCGGATTCTACGTGCTGTTCCTGGCGGGCCTGAGCTGGCGGGTGATGGGCGTGCTGCTGGTCGCGGTGATCGCCAGCGCGCCGGTGATGTGGTCGGTGCTGCACGAATACCAGCGCCATCGCATCCTGATGCTGTTCGATCCATCGCAGGACGCGCTGGGCAACGGATATCACACTATCCAGGCGACCATCGCCGTCGGCTCCGGCGGCATACTCGGCAAGGGTTACCTGAACGGCACGCAGACGCATCTCGATTTTTTGCCGGAGCGCACCACTGACTTTATTTTCGCGGTGTACTCGGAAGAATTCGGTTTGCTCGGCAATCTGATCCTGCTGGCGCTGTATTCCTTCGTGATCTGGCGCGGCTTCACCATCACAGGGAATGCCTCCACCTACTTCACGCGTTTGATGTCCGGATCCATCACGCTGACCTTCGCCACTTATGCGTTCGTCAACATGGGCATGGTCAGCGGCATCCTGCCCGTGGTCGGCGTGCCGTTGCCGCTGATCAGCTACGGCGGCACATCCATGCTGACCCTGCTGCTCGGTTTTGGTATGCTGATGAGCATAGAGACACACAAAAAATTGGTCAGATCCTAGGATAAATCGTATGAATGTCAGGAGAGTTCGCATGAACAAAAGATTCGTTGTGTTGGCATTGGCAACTTTGCTGCTCGCCGCCTGCGGCAGTGCGCCGCAACGCAAAGCTGAAGCGCCCGGCGCCACTCCCCCGTCCGAGACCCGTGCCACCCCCGGTTCCGGCGGCTACCTCAGCGGAGACGGGCCCGGTGCCGACGCACCCGCCAATCTGGACGGGATACCCGATGCCGTGCCGAAGAGCGAACCGCTGCATCGCTATGCCAATCGCCCTTACATCGCGCTGGGCAAGACTTACACGCCGTTGACCGTCGCCGGTGCTTTCAAGCAGCGCGGCATCGCCTCATGGTACGGCAAAAAATTCCACGGCCAGCGCACCTCGGTCGGCGAGGTGTATGACATGTACGCGATGACCGCCGCGCATCCCACCTTGCCGATCCCCAGCTATGCACGCGTGACGAATCTCGCCAATCAGAGGTCCGTGGTGGTGCGCGTCAATGACCGAGGACCGTTCCTGCACGAGCGCGTGATCGATCTCTCCTATACAGCTGCGTACAAACTCGGCATCCTCGGCAACGGCAGCGCGGAAGTCGAAGTGGAAAGCCTGGCCGCCGGTGCCAGCGTCAATACCATAGCCGCCAACTCGGTGGAAAGCCAACCGCTGGAAAGCAGCGCGCCTGCCTCCGCCGTCGCTGCAGTTTCTGATACTGCATCCCCGATGGCCATGCCTCCCGCAGCCGCAGCGCCGGAAATCAGCGACACCGGCGTGTACCTGCAACTCGGCGCATTCAAATCACAGGAGGCTGCAGAAGCGTACCTGGCAAAAATGCGCGGTGAATTGAACGGCACCGGCAAACAGTTCAAGCTGTCCAGCAAGGACGGGTTGGTGCGCGTGCATATCGGCCCGTATGCCAACCAGAGCGAAGCGCGCCTCAGCGCGGAGAGTATGGAGAGCAGGCTGGGATTCAAGCCGATGGTGAATTTGCCCTGATATGGAGTGCGGCCTGCGTGTGTTGTTGGGGCTTCAGCCCCTTACAACCACGGCGTACCCCTTGCGGGTGTACACGTCGCCGCTTGTTTTAAAGCGCAGCATGTAGGTTGGGTTGAGTGTGCGTAACCCAACATCAAAATTAAAACCAAAGCAACTTCGCCGGGCAACCCCCGGCGAAGTTGTTTTTTGGTAATTCATGTTTCGACAAGTGCAATGGGCGTATTGCCATACGCCCCTACGATGCTACCCTCAACACCAACCCCTTCAAATATGCCCCCTCCGGAAAACTGAGCAACACCGGATGATCTGCTGCTGCATGCAGGTAATGCACGATCTGCGCATCCACGCCGGCATCGAGCGCCGCACCGGCGACGATCTTCTGGAACAGGTCTTCGCTGATGCCGCCGGAGCAGGAATAGGTGCAGAGCAGGCCGCACGGCCTGAGGAGTTTGAAGGCCAGCAGGTTGATATCCTTGTAGCCGCGCGCGGCTTTTTCGGCGAACGCGGCGGTGGGGGCGAACTTGGGTGGGTCGAGGATGATGAGGTCGAACTTGCGTCCCTGGTCGCGCAGCGTGCGCAGTGCCTGGAACACATCGGCATCCAGCCATTCGGCGCGCGTTGCATCCAGCACGTTGCGGGTGACGTTTTCGGCGGCGATGCGCAGCGCATCGGCCGAGGCATCGATGGACAGCACCGATCTTGCTCCACCACGGAGCGCATACAGCGAGAAGCCGCCGGTGTAGCAGAAACAATTCAGCACGTCCTTGTCGCGCGCCAGTGTTTCGGTCAATGCGCGGTTGTCGCGCTGGTCGAGATAGAAGCCGGTCTTTTGTCCCGCCGCCACATCCACCCTGAAGTGCAGGCCGTGCTCGGTCACTTCCACGTTGTCCGGCAAGCTTCCGCGCAGCACGCCGTTGCACAGTTCCAGGCCTTCCAGTTCGCGCGAATCGGAATCGGAACGCTCATAAATACAAGCGGGCTTGCAGAGTTCTTGCAGGATGTCGGCGATGATGTCACGCCAGCGTTCCGCTCCGGCACTGCCGATCTGTATCACCAGCACGTCGCCGTATCGATCGACGATCAGTCCCGGCAGGCCGTCGGATTCGGCGTGGATGAGGCGCATGCCGTTGCTGCCCTGTGCAAGATTAAGGGTGTGGCGTGCCGCCAATGAATTGGTTATGCGGAGGCGGAAAAATCCCGCATCGATGTTTTCTTCCTCACGCCACGACCAGACCCGGGCGGTGATCTGTGAATCCGGGTTGTAAGCCGCCCAGGCCAGAAAATTTCCCGCATCATCGCGCACCATCAGCGTGTCACCGCAGATGGGCGCGCCATCGACGCGCTCGATCGCGCCGGAAAATATCCACGGGTGGCGGCGCAGCAGGGATTTTTCGCGGCCAGCTTTGAGGATGATGGCGGGTTGGGCGGTAGCGACACCGGCATGCAGTTGCGCTGCGCTGCGCGGAGTAATTTTCTGGGCGTCGGGCGGTTTTCCGCTGCGCCTGGTCCGGTTGCGAAAATCCCGGTTGCCTTGCGAGGGGCGGTGCGGCGCGGAAGGCGATTTGGTCTTTTGCCCGGTCATGGTTTCTTCTTGGCGCGCGGATGAGCCGCGTCATAGATTTTGCTCAGATATTGAAAATCGAGGTGGGTATAGACCTGCGTGGTGGAGATGCTGGCGTGGCCGAGCATCTCCTGCACCGCGCGCAAGTCGCCGCTGGATTGCAGCACGTGGGTGGCGAAAGAATGGCGCAGCAGATGCGGATGCACGTTGCTGGTGATGCCCTGTTTGACGCCCCATTGTTTCAAGCGCAGTTGCACCACGCGCGGCGAGATGCGTGAACCGCGCTGCCCGACAAACAGCGCGGTCTCGTTTGCCTTGGCCAATTGGTCGCGTACCGCCAGCCAGGCCTGCAATGCAGTGATGGCGAATCGGCCTAACGGCACGATGCGCGTCTTGCTGCCCTTGCCGGTTACGCGCACTTCTCCTGTGACCAGGTCGAGTTGCGCCGGATCGAGGCTGACCAGCTCAGCCAGGCGCAGGCCGGAAGAATAGAGCAATTCGAACATCGCCTTGTCGCGTATCGCTTCCGGCGTGTCGGTCGGCAGATCGACCAGGCGCGCGGCCTCGTCGGGTGACAGGGCCTGCGGCAGGTTCTTCGGCGACTTGGGCGCACGCAAGCCCGCACATGGATTATCGGTCAGGCCGTGATCGCGCATCAGGTAAGTGAAAAATCCGCGCCACGCCGACAACATGCGCGCCAGCGAACGGCCGCCCAGTCCTGTGCTGTGCAGTTGCGCGATGTAGCGGCGGATGTGGTGGATCTTGAGCTGGTCCAGCGGTGTGTCGGCGCTTAGTTCAAAGAGATGCCCGAGATCGCGGGCGTAGTTTTCGGCGGTCAGCTCGGAATACTGCTTCTCGGTGCGCAGCCAGGCCAGGTAGCCGTTCAGGTATTGCTGGTTGGGTGTGGCGGCAGCTGTCATAACCGATGAGTGATTCCAATAAATCTGCAGGGTCGTGATTTAACCAGCGACTTGGCTGGCGTGTTTTGCCAGCTTAGTCGAATGGCTATGCAGGGCTATCGCGCCCTTTTTTAGATGCACGGGTGAAACAGGGCACGCTGAATCGCACCCCTGCTAAGCAAGGTGCGGATGCAGCGCGCTTTCGACCGCTTCGGCGATGCGCTGCAGGAACACCGTGCCCATCTCCGGATAAAAGCGTTGCCTGTCTTCGCTGGCCAGCACCAGCAGCCCGATGGTTTCATTGCCCGCATGCAAAGGCAGATAGGCGTAAGAGTGCAGTTGCCCGGCACGCTCACCGAACCACGCTGCGGTGTCGTGCGCGGCATGGTGCAGGCAAACCGGTTGCGCCTGTGCGTCGGCAAACGCCAATGCTTCCGCGCTGGGCGGATCGATCTGCCACAGGCGCAGCAGCGTGTGCGGCACGGCGAAGATATCGCGCAACAGGTGCGGGATCATGTCTTGCAGGGTGGCCAGATCGCGTGCGGCGAACAGCGCCACGACGAATTCATGCACCTTGTGTTGCAGCCCTTCGTTCTCCTGTGCGAACGCCATCATCTCGCGCAGCTTCTTTTCCAGTTCCTTGTTCTTCTCGCGCAGCGCGAGCAGTTGGCGCTCGCTCAGGGAGATGGTGCGCCCGCCGTGCGGGTGGGGCAGGGTAATCTGCGCCAGCGTTTCCACATGATCCTCGAAGAACTGCGGGTTGTCCTGCAAATATCGTGCGACTTCTTCATCTCTCATGGACTTCCCCTATAAATTGATTTCGCCGGTAAATACCGTGATCGCCGGCCCGGTCATCAGCACCGCCGAGCCGTCTCCGTCCCAGGTGATGGTCAGCTTCCCGCCGCGCGTGGAGACACTCACCGGGCTGTCCAGCAAGCCGCGCCGGATGCCGGCCACGGCTGCCGCGCAAGCCCCGGTGCCGCAGGACAGGGTCTCCCCCGCACCGCGCTCATACACGCGCAGCTTGATGTGATTGCGATCCTTGACCTGCATGAATCCGGCATTCACGCGGTTGGGAAAGCGCGGGTGATGCTCGATCAACGGCCCCAGTCTTTCCACCGGGGCGGCCTTGACGTCATCCGTCACCTGTACGGCATGCGGATTACCCATCGACAGCGCGCTGATGTCCAGCGTTTCACCATCCACCTCCAGTGGCTCACCGACCGCGTTTCGGCCACCCTCGAAGGGGATGCGCACCGGCTCGAAGATCGGCGCACCCATATCGACCGTCACGCGCCCGTCCTGTTCGAGTCGCGGCGTGATCAAGCCGCTGAGCGTCTCCACCACGATCTCGCGCTTGGGAGTGAGTTGCTGGTCATGCACGAAGCGCATGAAGCAGCGCGCGCCGTTGCCGCACTGCTCCACTTCGCCGCCATCGGAATTAAAGATGCGGTAGCGGAAATCGGCCTCTTTGCCCTGGGCTTTTTCGACCAGTAGTATCTGGTCGCAGCCCACGCCAAAGTGGCGGTCTGCCAGCAAGCGCAACTGCTCGGGATTAAGTTCGATGTTCTCGCGCACGCCATCCAGAACGACGAAGTCGTTGCCCGCGCCGTGCATCTTGGTGAATTTGAGCAACACTATGAAACCTCCAAAACTCTAATGAGCGATGCCGGTACTATCGCAATTCCTTGTGCCTGAAACAATCGGTGGTGTGGTCGTTCACCATGCCGGTCGCCTGCATATGCGCGTAGCAGATTGTCGATCCGACGAACTTGAAACCGCGCCGCTTCAACTCCTTGCTCATCGCATCCGATTCGGGTGTGCTCGCCGGGATCTCGGCGAGACTGCGCCATTTGTTCTGTTTGGGCGCGCCGCCGGTGAACTGCCAGATGAACCTGTCAAAGCTGCCGAATTCATCCTGCACATCGAGAAACTTTTGCGCGTTGATCACAGTAGATTCAACCTTCATGCGGTTGCGCACGATACCCGCATCCTGCAACAGCGATTCTATTTTATTTGCGTCATAACGGGCAACGCGCATCGGGTCGAATCCATCGAATGCGGCGCGATAATTTTCGCGCTTGCGCAAAATGGTGATCCAGCTCAAACCCGCCTGCGCGCCTTCCAGGATCAGAAACTCGAACAGGCGACGGTCATCGTGCAGCGGCACCCCCCATTCCTCATCGTGGTAGGCGCAATACAAGGGGTCATCGCCGGGCCAGGCGCAGCGCGTCTTGCTCATTCTGAAAACCGAAATACATAATCGAGTTTCATGCTTGTTTTCCACAAAGCTGCACACAGTCTTTCCACATGCAGCGGTCCATCACCACGGTGATGCCTGCTTTCATGGCGCGCTGCGCCGCAGCTTCGTGTATGACGCCTTCCTGCAGCCAGAGATTCTTGATGCCGAGCTTGATGCAGCTTTCCACGATGGCGGGAACATGCTGCGCTGCGCGGAACACATCGACGATATCCGGCAATCCGGGCAGACTTTCCAGATCCGGGTAGGCTTTCTCGCCCAGCACCTCGTTAACCAATGGGCGCACCGGAATGATGCGATAGCCGAAACCCTGCAAACCCTGCGCCACGCGAAAACTGGGGCGAGACTGGTTCGGCGACAAACCGACCACGGCGATGCTGTGTACCCTGTGCAGCAGTTGGCGGATTTGTTCCGGTTCGGGATTGCTGAAAGTCATGACAGGCTGATTTGATGATAGGTACGGTTGGCACGATAGCACTTTTGCGGGATGGGCGACACATCGCCCGTCCCTGCGTACTGCATTTCCGCCGCGGTGTGGCGTGGACGGTCCAGCCAAAAACCGTTATGCTGCGCGCCTTCTCAGAACGCGCCCGTAGCTCAGCTGGATAGAGTATTGGTTTCCGAAGCTTATGGTCATTTGGGCGCGGTAAGGTAAAATGACCATAAGTCTCAAATGCGGTTTTGTGACCGTTTCCTAGTTTTTTCAAATACGCGCTCGTAGCTCAGCTGGATAGAGTATCGGTTTCCGAAGCCGAGGGTCGTGGGTTCGACTCCCGCCGAGCGCACCAAATTCAGACTTATGGTCATGTGACTTATAGTCACTCATTCAGCAGAAAAATTTCTCGTGCCCATTCTGTGCCCAAATTGTGCCCATTCTGTGCCCAAAATTATTTTAACTTTATTGGATGTAATATATTTTGACGTTTGGTTAGCGTGCCTTCATTGATGCAATTTTAGTCCAACTTATTTTGGCTCAGGCAGCAATCCAAAATTGGATCAATATCGATGTTCAATATGAAACAAGTTGGTGTGCTTTAAGTTTTAAAATTTCGCTGCTTTCATTTCCACTTCGAAAATTTAATCCTCACCCGCGCCGAGGCGCGGGCGCTACGGGCGCGATCCGAAGCGGCAGGAGAATCCGTCGCTGTTTCAATCCTCGCCCGCGCCGAGG